>CAKQVW010000336.1 GCA_934277865.1 uncultured Pseudobdellovibrionaceae bacterium
GGGATCGAAGTTTCTTGATCCCGCGACTAAATAGCTGTCTTGCATTGTCTGGCGAGGTCGAAAGCCTAAGTGCGATTTCATCAAAAGTTTCGTTCTCGTAGACTCTTAGTCGAACGGCTTCGCTCTGCGCTTCTGGAAGCCGGCCGAGAGCAAGGCTTGGCTCCGGGTTTAGTCCTGTTGCTGGTTGTGATTCAGTGGTCGTCGGAAATTTATCGAAGTTCGAGGCATCGCCGACGGGGTCTTCAAGATCTCGGCGCTTAAGGTGATCTAGCATCACAGACCGAGCGATCGAAAACAGCCACGGTGAAAACGGCAGGGTCGAATTGTAGAGGTGTTTTGACCGATGAAGTTTGAAAAAGACTTCTTGAGTGAGGTCTTCTGCCGCGCGGGTATTAGGAACTCGTCGGGAGAGAAACATAAGAACTCGGCCGCCATAGCGCTCGAAAATTAATTGAAAGGCTGTTTTGGCCATAGAGTCCCCACGCCGATAGAGGTCCATCAGTTCTTCGTCGGATTGAGAGTCGAGTCCCGTTTGGGGGCGGTGAGTAGTCATGTCCTCTCTCAAAGAGTGAATACGAGCGGTCGGATTGTTTTGTGACAAATTATTTTCGATGTCACAAAAAAACGGTCCTGTTCGTATTCCTCTTTGTGAATGGGGGATCTGATGGTGTTGAGACGGTTTACAGCGCTTCTTTTTGGTGCATTTGTGGTGGTGGGATTTGGCGCGCGATCTGAAGCCCATCCGGTTCCGTACAAAGGTGCTTGGGGCCTGATGTCATTTAACTCTTCCGACATGACGGAAGTGTCTCTCGTGCATTCCTTCACATCACAGCTTGCGGTCGCAACGACGTACTTAAAGAGTTCGGATTCCGAGTTCTATATTCCGAGGCTGAACTGGCTCGCCAAGCGTTGGAACAACGAGGACTCGCAGGCCAATATCTACCTCAGCGGCGGAATCGGTTCCGAAGTTTTCAAGAATGAGAATCAGACGGTGCGAATGGCTGGTCTTGGTATGGATTGGGAAAGTCGTCGGTACTACGTCCTATTTGATCAAATGTATCTTCATCGCGATAACCGTCGAAATCTTGCGATTCCTAACGAGAGCTACGGATACATGAAGTTCCGCATGGGAACGGCACCATTCTTGGCGGAATACGACGAACTCAATGTGTGGCTCATCTTGCAAGCCGAACGCTACGTCGGACGCGGATCAGGTAGCGGGTTAGGCGGTGAGGAAGTCGAGCTTACGCAGATATTGCGGTTTTACGTACGAAACACGCTTTGGGAAATAGGAACCCGTCTGAATGGTGGATGGGTTTTTAACTACATGGTTCATTTTTAGGAGGAGGTTTTATGATCAAAACGATGATCAAGGCTGCGACGTTCGGTTTGGTTGGAGTGCTCATTTCGCTGCCTGCGATGGCAGGTCAAGAAATGAAGGTGGGGGTGAAAGGGATGGTGTGTTCTTTTTGTGCCCAAGGGATTGAGAAGAAGTTTCGTTCACAAGACGAGGTCGCCGATATTCAGGTCAGTCTTGAAAAGAAATTCGTGATGCTGAAATTCAAAGACGGAAAGACTCTTTCGGAGGCGAAGATCACTCAGTTGTTAAAGGATGCTGGTTACGAAGCAAACTTCTCTGCTGGTGAATCGGCAAAACCATGATCGAGCGGCGATCACAGCTTGTCACTTTTCTCTCGCTCTTTGGTTCGATGGGAACATTGGTTTGCTGCGCTCTTCCGGCTTTGTTGGTAAGTCTTGGCCTAGGAGCTGTTGTGGCGGGACTGGCTTCCAGTGTCCCTGGTCTGATCTGGGTTTCGGAAAACAAGCTGGCGGTGTTTCTCTTAGCCGGTGTGATGTTGGCTGGAAATGGCCTACTATTGTGGCTCAATCGAAATGCGCCATGCCCGGTCGATCCGAAGCTTAGGCAGGCTTGTATAAGTGGTCGAAGATTTAGCCGAAACCTCTACTTTGTGAGTGTCACTGTCTATGTCGTGGGTTTCGTTTTCGCTTACGTTCTAGCGTGACGTCGCAAGATCTTCCAGAATGGGGCAATCTGGCCGCGAGTCGCCATGGCAGTTTTTTGCCAAATGCCGAAGTGTTCGAACCATGTCCTGAAGCTCTTGGATTTTATTCTCCATTTCCTCGACGTGCTTAAGTGCCAGGTTTTTTACCTCGAGGCTTGCGCGTGATTTGTTTCGCCACAAACCGACGAGCTTTTTGATCTCCTTCATGGAGAAACCAAGGGCTCGCGAACGTTTAACGAACTTCAAGATGTGAACATCGGCCTCCGAGTACTTGCGGTATCCGGCCTCGCTTCGTGCGGCCTTTGGGACGATCCCTATTGACTCGTAGTGGCGAATGAGTTTCGCGTTCACGCCGGATTCTTTTGCAGCCTCACCGATTTTCATAGGTCTATTATGAATCATCCAAGCGGCGAGAATGTCAATTGACCTTCCAACCGTTGGAAGGTGGATGATGTCTTTATGAAACACGACCATACCAATCATAGCTGCTGTTCGAAAACCGGCAAACCGACTAACAAGCCCTCAGGCCAAGACCTGGTGACGGATCCCGTGTGCGGAATGCGCATAGATCCAAAAACTGCAAAGGGTGGGAAGTCGACTTTTGAGGGGCATGAGTACTTCTTCTGTAATCCGAAGTGTAAGACGAAGTTCGACAATGATCCTCATGCGTATCTTCACAAGAGCGAGGCACCAGAAGAGGTGTCCGAAGCCGACCAAGCGCGTACATTCATTTGCCCGATGCATCCCGAAGTTCGGCAGAAGGGGCCAGGAAGTTGCCCGCTTTGTGGAATGGCGCTCGAACCAGAAGAGATTAGCTTAGACGAAGTCGAAAATCCGGAACTGATCGACATGACAAAGCGGTTTAAGTGGAGCCTCGTGTTTACGGTCCCGCTTTTCTTTCTTGCCATGTCTGATCTGATTCCGGGGCAGCCCGTGCAGCATGCACTGCCTTCGTGGTTGTTTCTGGGGAGCCAGTTCCTTTTAGCAACGCCTGTTGTTTTGTGGGGTGGTTGGCCATTTTTTAAGGCCGCATGGAACTCGCTCAAAACAATGAACCTCAATATGTTCACGCTGATCGGACTGGGGACAAGCGTTGCGTATCTCTATAGTGT
>CAKQVW010000337.1 GCA_934277865.1 uncultured Pseudobdellovibrionaceae bacterium
GTGTGTAGACCAAATACCCCACTTTCTTCCCGGCTGTTTCAATTATTTTGCTGAGATGAACCGGGTTGTTTTGAATGATGCCATAGGGCTTCGCTCGAGCCCTTATGTGCGCTCTGGGTTTCTTGGATCAGCGTCTTTGCTGGCAAAGGGGCGACAGCCAGAGGGAGCCACAACACTTGACGCGCCAATTCGAAAGAGAATTCTTGAGAGTTTTTTAAGTCGCTTGTCTTTGGGCGAGAGCTTTTCCGTCGAGGACTATCTGGCAGAATGCAATGGTCAGGTGACTCGCCGCCAAGCACAGCGCGATCTTGAACAAAGTAAACGGCTAAGACCGAAGGGGCACACCCGCGGTCGGCGCTACGAGCGCGCTGTATAGCCGGGTCTTCAGACCGACTGAAGCTCAACCTTTGTTCTCAGTTCTTCCTTGTGTGCTCTTTTGCGCACGCTGCTTTTTCTCGAAGTAGGACCAGAGCTTGTGGAATGTCTCGGAGTGGATCTTTCCGGCATTGAGCTCAAGCTGCCACATCGCGACTTTTGGAAAACTTAGATAGATCTGCGCTCGCCTCAGTGTACTGAGGTCGGTTTTTTTTCCAGATTCAAGTCTTTGCAAAGTTGGTGGGTTGAAGTCGAAAGCTGCCGCCCATTCGTGGATCGAGATGCCGAGAGACTCTCGAAACTTCCTTACCTCTTCGTGACTAAATGAATTATTGAAGACCGGCTCGAAAATAAATGTTGAGGGACCGCGTTTTCCTATTGAAACAAGCAGGATGATCGGATTCGACTCGTTCGCCGATATTCCTTGCGATTGGCAGTAGTCTTCGTAGGCTGGATTCTCTCGTGATGGGATTCTATCCGCAAAGGAGGGAAAGAGTTTTCCTTTTGAGATGTGTGACTTCTTGAAGAGATCTAGTTCTTTCCCAATTGGAATCGCATTTTTTGACTTCGCGTACTTGGGATCGTATTTGAATTCGAATAGGCTCTTCGAGCTGTCCCAAGTTAGCACGCCGACAAAGGTGCGTCTTTTGCGGCTTTCCGAGAAAACTTGAAGGCGAGTGTTGTCGATTTTCGAGTAGTCGATCTTATATGCCATGGATCAGCTCCGCGTGACGTTTACGGACAAGATTTTTTAAGGCCTGCTTGAGCAGATTTGAACAAAAGCTTTGCTCGATAAGGCTCTCAATTTGAGAGAGATTTGCCCTCTTGGCAAATTCTAGCACTGTGTCCTCATACCCTAAACGCATGAGCTCTACTACGTAGTCCTTCATTGCGGGCTCGGCTGTTAGCTTTGTGGCAATTCTGCCGGTTGGATTGAAGTCCGCTCCCAATAGCGCGCCAGATACTAGGCTCAGATAAGAGACATTGTCGTAAATTGGAGAAAGGGTGGTTTTTGAAGGAGTGACGATGAAAGCGAGATTTCGGCCGTGTCGATCGTGATTTCCGATTAATGAATCGAAGAGGAGTGTGTTGAGAAATACGTCGACATCGTAAGGGAGTTTCGTTGTTTCGGAGATTGTCTAGACCAAGCCGCAAAGCAGTTTTCGTGTAGGCCATACTTTGTCGGCTCAGTTAGTTCTTGTAGGCACTTAAGGCATTCCATCTTCTTGAGGATAGATATTGGCATCATATGATGTCAATATTAAAGTGATACTATATAGTACCATTTTAGAGATGGTATTATATGATACCAAGAAAATTGCTAGCAATTTTGAAAGCTTATGCGACTTGAGCGCAGTTTGAAGGCTTAACTTGTTGAGCCTAGTTAGCTTGATCTTGTGGGCCAAAGGGCCTAAACGCTAGGGCACGATGATTTCTACTAGCAATGTGAGCCTCCGCTATGGGGCGAAGAAGCTTTTTGAAGATGTGAACGTGAAGTTCACCCCCGGAAACTGCTACGGCCTGATTGGCGCTAATGGTGCTGGGAAGTCGACTTTTCTCAAAGTCTTGTCGGGCGAAGTCGAGCCCAATACCGGCGAAGTCATCATGGGAAAAAACTTGCGCCTTTCGGTATTGAAGCAAAACCATTTTGCCTTCGACGAAGAGCCCGTTTTGAAAACCGTGATGATGGGAAACCAGCGTCTTTCGGAAATCATCAAAGAAAAAGACGCTCTTTACGCAAAACCTGACTTCAATGAAAAAGATGGCGAGCGCGCAAGCGAACTCGAGGCGGAATTTGCCGAACTCGGTGGCTGGGACGCCGAGAGCGAGGCCGGTGCGATGTTAGAGGGGCTTGGTGTGCCGACGGCTCTTCATGGAAAGCTTCTAAAAGAGCTTGAGCCGGGAGAAAAGGTGAAGGTGCTTTTGGCGCAGGCGTTGTTCGGGCGACCTGATGTGCTTTTATTGGACGAGCCGACAAACAACCTCGACATCTATGCGATCAAGTGGCTTGAGAACTTCCTTTTGGAATTTCAAAACACCGTGATTGTGGTCTCGCACGATCGCTACTTTTTAAACCGAGTTTGTTCGCACATCGCGGACATCGACTATGGGAAGATCAAGGTTTACACAGGAAACTATGACTTCTGGCGCCAGTCGAGCGAACTCACGCAGCGCCTGCTCTCGGATCAAAACCGAAAAGCCAGCGAAAAAGCCGAAGAGCTAAAGGCCTTCATTCGTCGTTTTAGTGCGAATGCCTCGAAGTCGGCTCAGGCCTCGTCTCGGCAAAGGCAGCTTGAGAAGCTCGAGTTTGCCGACATGCCGGCTTCGTCGCGAAAAGAGCCCTACGTCGGTTTTACTCCGAAACGCGAAATCGGAAACGACGTGCTGACGGTCGAGAAAGTTTCAAAGACCATCGACGGTGTCGAAGTTTTAAAAGACGTGAGCTTCACGCTTAAAAAAACCGATAAGCTGATTTTGCTAGGAAGAAACGAACTCGCCAAAACCGCGCTTCTGGAAATTCTCGCCGGCGAAATGCAGCCCGACAGCGGCACGGTGAAGTGGGGCGTGACGGTTTCGAAGTCCTACTTCCCGGCTGACAACAGTCGGTATTTCAAGAAGACCGATGAAGTAAAAACTCTGGTCGATTGGCTGAGGCAGTACTCCGAAGACAAGGACGAATCGTTTGTTCGTGGCTTTTTGGGGAAGATGCTTTTTAGCCGTGACGAAGCCTTGAAGGCGCCAGACGTTTTGTCGGGGGG
>CAKQVW010000338.1 GCA_934277865.1 uncultured Pseudobdellovibrionaceae bacterium
CGATCCACTGGCTAAAAGAGATCGCGCCTGGTTCGGAATCATTTTCGGTTTCAAAGCGGCAAATCGCTGTGGCCTTTTCGAAGAAACCCTTCGTTCGAACGGCGAGATTGGAGCCCTCGTCGGATGCGACCACCGCAGATTGTCCATTGGACTTCGTGAAGCTTTGGCACTTCGCCGGACTTGGTCGAGAAAGAAACGCACGTTCATGTGGTTTGATCTTTTCCCATTGGCCTTCGGATTCGAGGCGATCGACGACGGAGAGGTGGCGGGAAACAACTAGGCGGCGCCCGCGGTAGCTCACCATCGACCCTTCGAGTGTGCGTGGGCGGCGCTGAATGGTGAGGATAAGATCACCACCATTGGAGCTACAAGACGTAGCGGCAACGCCGGCCCCTTCGTCACTTCTCTCGCAGCTCTGGAGGACTTCTGGCACCAACATCAAAAAAGACTTTTCATCGAGTGACGCCCGCATCCATTTGAATCCAGATGGCCGGGTGTCTGTTGTCGAAGTGTTCATGCTCTGAATGGCGGGACGAATCAGTTTGTCGATGGCACGTTTTGAAATTCGACGTCCGCGCTCCAGGTGAGTTCTGCGAGCATCGGCAATTTTGAGATAGGTGTTTCGAGAGTTGTCTTCGCCCTGAGCGAGGAGTTTTGAAAGGTCGTCAGACGTGATGCCAAAGTTCAAGTTCTGTCCGTCGCGTTCGAACTGGTAGACGACGCCGACGGCTTGCCCATTGGAGTTGATGATGGGGCCGCCACTGTTGCCGGGACTGATGGCCGCATCGATCTGAACTTCGTTCCAACCAGAAGGGTTTTCTCGGATGGCCGAAACGATGCCTGTGGAGATCGAAAAGTCGAGCCCGCGTGGATGTCCGATGGTGACGATGGATTCGCCGGGTGTGACCGCTGTCATGCTGGGAGGGAGAATGGCTTTGGGAAGAGCTGCGACCTTCAGCAAACACAGGTCGATTCCTCGTGAATCGCCGCAGTTTCCAACTTGGACCTGACGCAAAACCTGGCCGCCCGCAGTGCGCACACGGATTTCGGCTTCGGCGTGAGTCAACCAAGGGCGCACGACGTGAAGACTGGTGGCGATTTCGCCTGTTTTCGAAATAAAAAATCCGCTGCCGACACCAAGTGAGGCGCCGTGCAAAAGAACTTCGATTCGAACCACGGCCTCTTTGTAGCGTTTGAAAATTCCGTCGGGTGTGAGTGCGCCTCGGGGGGTCGCCCAAAGATCTGGCGAAATCAGCGACGTCGCCAAGAGCAGGACTGCCCCAAGGACAAATCGGATCCCGAACGCAAAATAAAGTCGAAAAGAGACAACGGACATCACTTGCTGTATCGGAACAAAACATGTGAGCATTGAACCCGAGGTCAGAAAATCATGCAGAGCCAGACTTTAGATTGGGTCGTGTTTGATCTGGGCGCGGTGCTCATCGATTGGAACCCGCGTTACGTGTACCGACGTTTTACCAGTGACGAGGCTCGCATCGAGTACTTCTTAAAACACGTTGCGACGGGAGACTGGAACTCCCGAATGGACGCTGGTGAGCTCTTTCAGACAGCGATTGATGAACGTGTACGTGAATTTCCAGAATGGCAAGAGTGGCTTCAGGCATGGCGCGATCATTGGCCGACAATGTTAAATGGGCCGATCCTTGAAACCGTTGAAGTCTTTGAGTCCGTGGTGGCTAGACGGCGGGCTGGTCGATTGAAAGGTGTACTTGCCCTCAGTAACTGGGAAGCCAACACCTTCAAGATCGCGAAGGCTCGCTTTCCGTTTCTTGAGCATTTCGATGCGCGACTGATTTCTGGCGAAGAACGCCTTATTAAACCGGACGCTCGCTTCTTTCATTTGCTGGCAGATCGCCATGGCGTACAGCCCGAGCGGGCGCTGTTTATCGATGACGTCGAAAAAAACATCGAGGCCGCGAAAACACTTGGTTATCAGACACATCACTTTAGAGAAGCAAAAAGTTTGCGACGGCAGCTTATCGAGTGGAAAGTCTTAGAAGGAGAGTAACATGCGCGAGTGGATCACCAAGCCTTTGCGAGAACGTGCTATGCGTGCAGACTCAATTGAAGCGGGGTCTGCGCATGGCCAGACTCCAGAGACTTCGTCATGGATGCTGCGGCTGACGTTGCTGGTCACGGTCGTGGCGCTGCTTTGGATGAACCGCGGATTTATCAAACCGCTAGCGATGGCGGCTCTGTTTGCGTCTACGCTATACCCCTTCTCGGAAAAGCTGAGTCGTCGGATTCCTTCGGTTGCGTGGCGTGCGGCTTTGCTGACCGTTGGATTTGCTGTGACGTTTTTGTTGCCGATCGGAATTGTCGCGTTTCTTGCGGCGGATGCGGGCCTGCGACGAGTGCGCGACATGCCAGAGGATTGGTTTCAGCAACTGAATTTGCGGGCGACCATCGAAAAGATTGAATCCTTTTTGCCGCTCCCGGTTGAACATGACGATCTCATGAACGTGCTCGAGCAAGGTGCAACGACGGTTGGCAAAGCCGTGCTTTCGATGTTGCAGGGGCTGGTGGCGGATCTTCCGAAGCTCACAATCGACAACATCGTCATTATGCTTGGCATCTACGTGTTTTTGCTCGAGTCCCAAGCGGTGCTAACGTGGCTTCGTCGTTTTTCGCCGCTCTCGAGGGCAAAAACCCAGATTCTATTTAAGAACATTGGGGATCTCTGTTCTTCGGTGGTGCTCGCCGCTGTGGCATCCGGATTGGTTCAGTCTTTGATCATTGGTTCGGTTCTTGTGGTGCTTGGTGTGCCGGGAACGTTGCTGATTGCTATGACAGCATTTGTTCTGTCGTTTGTTCCGGTTGTGGGAACACTTCCGGTTTCACTCTACCTTATAGGATCTGCCGTCGTGGCAGGGAATTGGCCACATGCGATTGCCTTCGTTGTCACTTCTGGGGTAGTGGGAGTTAGCGACAATTTTGTCAGGCCCTATGTCCTAAGCGGCTCTGCCAAGTTACACCCCTTAATCGGGTTTATCGCGGCATTCGGAGCGATTGAGACCATCGGATTTTATGGACTCTTCCTAGG
>CAKQVW010000339.1 GCA_934277865.1 uncultured Pseudobdellovibrionaceae bacterium
CAGCTTGGGTGGCGACTATTTCTTTTTCCAGCGGCCAGTCATGCTTTTCTTCTTTTTGAGCCGACGCTTGTGAAGTGTGTTTACTTTGCGTTTCTTTTTGGTAGCAGCTTTTTTACGTGCCATAAGTTTGCTCCTTTTTCAATCCTTGTTGAACTCCCCCAAAGACTACTTGAGAAGGCATGACAGAAACAAGACTTTTGCCTTCAATTCGCCTAGACTGGGAGGACCATGTCGACCTCCACCGGCTCGCGTTCCTTCAAAATCCTAAAACTCGCTGCTAAAGTTGGCACTAGCGAGGTCGCGCGATCCATCAATGAGACAATCAAATCTCGCCTGGGAAACAGCGACTCCAAATTGGCCGCTAAAACCGCCTCGATGGAAGCCCGCGTGGAGCAAGCCAAGTACATCGCCGAAAATCTTGCCCAGCTAAAAGGCGCCGCGATGAAAGTGGGCCAGATGCTTTCCATCGATTCGGCCGACTACTTTCCCCCGGAGGCCATGGCCATTCTCTCGAAACTCCAGGCATCCGCCGAGCCCGTTTCCTTTGACGTGATTCGGCGGGTTCTCGAAGAAGATCTCGATGCAAAAGCTCTTGGCGAACTCGACGAACTCCAGCAGGAGCCTGACGCTGCCGCAAGCATCGGCCAGGTCCATCGCGCCAAACTTGGCGGTCAAGATGTCGCCGTGAAGGTTCAGTACCCGGGCGTCGCCGATTCGATCGATTCCGATTTAAAAATCCTCCGCGGCCTCGCATCCACCATTGCTGGGGCCACCGGGCGCGACGTCGACCTGAGCCAACTCTTTCAAGAACTGGCTCGCGTTCTCAAACAAGAGGCCGACTACAAAACCGAACTCGTTTTCATGCAGGAATACCGGGACCGAATCGCGACCTTGCCCGATGCCAAGCTCTACCGTGTCCCGGAACCGATCCCCTCACACTCTGGCCGACGAGTGCTGACGATGACTTGGGAAACCGGAGCCACGCTGGACACCTGGCTAAAATCTCGGCCGTCTCCGGAGCGCCGTGAACGTTTGGGCCACGCCATCTTGCAGCTGTTTTGTCGCGAGTTCTTTGAATGGGGACTCGTGCAAACAGACCCCAATTTCGCAAACTTTCTCATTGGCCGCGACACGGCCACCGGCAAAGACACGCTCGTGCTTCTCGATTTCGGAGCGACGATTCGCTATGAGGATGAGTTCCGCTTGCAGTACAAGAGGTTTCTTTCGGCCATGGGCACGCTCGACCCTCACCGCATCATCGCAGAAGGCATTGCCTTCGGCTTGATCTCTGAAAAAGAGTCCGACGAAGCTAAGCAGCTTTTTGCCGAACTGATGAAGCTGTCGATTGAACCCTTCTTTGCCGAGTTACAACCGTTCCGCTTCGAAGATGCCGATTATGCTCGTCGCACTCGCGACGCTGGAATGAGCTTCGCCAAATCGCTGAAACACTCTCCGCCTCCCGAACGCATTCTCTTTCTTCAGAGAAAACTAGGTGGCCTATTCAACTTCGTTAGAAAGCTCGACGTCGAGCTTGATCTGTCGCCGTACTGGCGACAGATGGTGGACACATTGCCACCCGCCACAAAATCGAACTAAAAGGCTCCACAAAGAAGCTGTAACTGGGGATCACTTTGGATGGCCGTCTTCGCGCGTTTTAAGAATTCCTGCGCTTGTCCGTCTTCATCGAGTTTCCGGTCTACGGCAAAGATCTCTGTTCGACGTGCCAAGAAGACACGGGCCAGATCGACGTCGGCCTCAGCCGCGCACTGAAAGAGCGCACGTGTTGTCTCAAATGTCTTACGATCGCTTCTTGCAATTCCGGCTTCCCATTCTTTCGCGTGCTCTTGGTAGTAGGCGACAACATCTCTGTTTTTCTTCGCGCGGCCAACCTGATTGAAGCTCGCCAAAATGGTCACGACATCACGAATGTTCGCACGCTCGGTGGTTAAGCCCATCGCCATGCGAGCCTGATACAGTTTCAGCTTCGTAATACCACTGACCGTCGTCTCAGGCGGCTCACCATAGTTGAGGAGCCACGAATAGATCGCACGCTCTTCTCCTTGAGAAAGCTCGATGCCACCGGCCATCGAACGGATGAACGGCTGGATCAGAGGGAAAATCCCCCAAACTTCTGGTTGATCAAGCAAGGACGAACGATTGGTGTCGTGCCTTGCGAAAAGCGATTCGGCGTAGTGCAGAATCGGCGACATTGCACGCAACTCGGTCGATTCGATTGATAGGTCATTTTCACCTAGCGGGCGAGCGGCATTCTCGAGAGCACGCAAAAACGCTGGGAACGTGCGGTCGCGTTCGGCTTGATTGATGGCACGAACGACATTTGGCAAGTGCGAGAAACGCGTGCGCATCACGACCAATGCGCCGTCTCGGAAACACTTCGCCTTCAATCGTTGTTTTCCAAACACGTCTGGCGGAATTGTTCCGCACGCCGCTACGAGATCCGAGTGAATTTGATCGGCCACACGTCCTGACGAAGCAACCGTGCTAAACCACTCAACTCCCTCATGCATCGAAATGAACTGATTCCCATCGGAAACGGAAAGAAAAATTCCGGCTTCCATGAAGGTACGAGTTCCCGACTGAAGCGAACGGACATCCATGATGCCGGCGTCTCGACCGATGGACTTGAGATCCAAGAAGGCTTCTTGTGCTTCGACGTCCGTGATCTGCGGCATCGCACCGGCTCGTGCCGGCTCGTGTGCGTACGCACGTAAAATGGCGTTGGTCAGAGTGCGCGACAGGTTCAATTTCGTAAGATCGCTCTTCCGGAACCCAGGGATTTGGTCTTCTGGAAGAATCAGAAGCCGGCCCTGAAGGTCGTGAACAAGAGGACGACCGCGCAAAATCAGATCCGACATCTGCGCACGAGCCGCCGCACCAATTTGGTCACGTGACTTCGTCGCAATCTGACTCATGGTCACTCGCGCCTGATTCAGCGAGGCAAAACTCGCAGGGCCCGCGATCTCCGTCGCAACTCGTTCGCCCTCCAGCCAATCGCGCGCAATTTGATCAAGCTTCTGCACATGCTCACGCATGAATCCACG
>CAKQVW010000340.1 GCA_934277865.1 uncultured Pseudobdellovibrionaceae bacterium
CCGCAAAAAGCGAGGCAGGAAGTGACACGGCCACGATGGCCATCATCAACGAGTCAAACACCTGCGAAGCTGCCGGAACGCGAAACCCCTGGGATCTAGAGCCTCTGCGCGCCCACTGGGCAATTGGGAAGCCCACCGAAAACGATTGAATGACGTCTTCCGGCCATTCGTACTCTCCACGAATGGAGTCCGCCATGCGCACGAGACGCACGTCTTCAACAAGGTCGTGGTCGACAAGAAAGGATAAGAAACTCGACACTTCTAAAAAAATTCGTGGACCGAAACCTCGCGCCCTCATACGAAGCGCAAGGTCGTAAAGCGAAGCTCCCATTCGTACCTGATCCCACAAGAACAAATAGCGCCGGGGAACAGTGAGTTCAACCGGCGCTTGATCATGGGCTCGGGTGTACCGGACTCGCTTGCCATCCGCAACTTCGACTTCGGAATCGATACGCGGCAGTTTTATTGGCTCCTGCTCGACCGGCAACATCAGCTTTATTCTTCGTCTGGAAGCTCGTCGTCGTCGACTTTACCGAGACTAAACTTCTCAACCCGGTAACGCATCGATCGGAACGTGATTCCCAGAAGCTTCGCTGCGCGTTTTTTCACGCCGTTAGCTTGGTGAATCGCTTTGACGAGAAGTTCTTTTTCCAGCTGATCGAGAACCTTCTGAAGATCGATGCCCTCATCCGTGATTTCGATGCCGTCGCTCGACACCATCTTGCGCCCAGTTGGTGTGTTAACAAACTGAGGAAGAGATTCTGGCAAAACTGTCGCGCCAGACTCCAAGGCAACCGTACGCTCGATGATATTCTCGAGCTCACGCACGTTTCCAGGGAAGTCGTACTTCTTAAGAAGATCCATCGCCTCTTTCGAGATTGTTTGGATCTGCTTGCTAAAGCGCTCACTATACTTTTGTAGGAAATGACCAGCAAGAAGCGGAATATCGTCACGACGCTCTCTCAGCGGAGGCGTGCGAATATTGATGACGTTCAAGCGATAGTACAAATCTTGTCGGAATGTACCTTGCTGCACCATCTGTTCGAGATCGCGATTGGTCGCCGCGATGATTCGCACTTCGACTTTGATGTCTTCGGTACCACCGACACGACGAACTGTCTTCTCTTGAATCGCGCGCAGGATACGAACCTGCGAGCTCAGCGGAAGTTCCCCGATTTCGTCGAGGAACAGAGTTCCTCCATCGGCCACTTCAAAAAGACCGTCCTTATCGGAGATCGCACCTGTGAACGAGCCCTTTTTGTGACCAAAAAGTTCGCTTTCAACCAAGTTCTCTGGAATCGCACCACAGTTCACCGAAACAAACGGACGATCCTTCAGTGGTGAATTGTAGTGGATGGCCTTGGCCACCATTTCTTTACCGGTACCACTTTCCCCTGTTACCAAAACATTCGTCGGGGAATCCGACACCTTGCGAATCAACTCGAAGATCTTGTGCATCGCCTCGGAATTTCCAACCAGGTTCTGGAAGGAGTATTCCTTTTGCAACTCTTTGCGAAGGACGCGGTTCTCAACTTCCAAGTTGCGGCTGCGAAGCGCGTTGGCAATGTTGATACGAACTTCGTCGATCTTAAAGGGCTTTGTGATATAGTCGTAGGCGCCCATTTTCATAGCTTCAACGGCGCTCTCGGCTGTACCGAAGGCCGTGATCATCATGAACAACAGATCGGGATACGTTTCCCGGCAGTGCTTCAAAAGCTCAATACCCGTAACGTTGGGCATTTGAAGATCCGAGATCAAAAGGTCGAAAGACTTCTTCTTCAGAATGTCGATCGCTGTTTGGCCGTCTTCAACACAAGTGACTTCGTATCCCTCCTTACGGAGCATGATATCGAGAAACTCGCGAATCGACTCTTCATCATCTACAACCAAAATGCGCGGCTTCACCTAAAACCTCCAACCGACCTATCTTCAGCCGTTACCCGTTCGCTTTTGTCCGCGAAAGGCCTTAGAAAAATCTTCGTTTGCCCTCTGAGAATCGGCAAGACTTAATTTGTCCACGCCCTGGGGATTGAGCTTGAATTCCAATGTGAACTCCGTCCCAACACCCTTGGTACTCTCGACGTAGATGCGGCCTTGATGATTCTCAATAATCTTATGTGTGATTGCCAGACCTAGACCCGTACCCTTGGGTTTCGTCGTATGAAAAGGTTCGAAGATTCTTCGAAGTCCGACGGCATCGATTCCACAGCCACGATCCTTGATCGTCACCACCACGGCATCGTCACGATCACGTGAGGTCACTTCGATTGCCGGGTCAGCTGATTCATTCATCGATTGATACGCATTCATGATGATATTGAGCAATGCTTGCTTGAGCTTATCCCGGTGCCCCGGAATCGAGCGTGCCGCCTGGAGGTCGACAACTTGCTGAATGTCTTTTCTCAAAGAGCCATTGAGTTTCGCCATCTCAAGCACATCGCGAAGAACTTGATTGATGTCGACTGGGTCCTCTTTCAGGACCTCCGGCCGGACAAAATCCAAGAACTCGGTGATGAGATTGTTCAATCGGTCGATTTCCCGAAGTGCAATTCGCATCAGCTTTTTTTCTTCGGCGTTGTCGGAGGTGAAACTCGAATCCAACAGCTGAAGCGAACCACTCATCGAAGCTAGAGGGTTTCGAATTTCGTGTGCGATCCCCGCCGCCAGCTGACCAACGGCCGCCATCTTTTCACTCTGCCGCATCGCAAACTCTAGGCGGCGTACACGCGTGAGATCATGAAAGGTGACGATGTAGCCCCTCAGTTCGCTCTCCTGCGGCAGACGACTGACGACGATTTCCAACGTCTGCTTACCTTGCATCGGATTCTGATGAATCCAATCAAAACGCGCTGAACGGTCTCCGGCTTCGATTTGCGTCGAGGCCTCTTTCAGTTTTGCCAGCGCTCCGGGAACGACCTGATCGATCTGACGGCCCACGATTTCGCGCGGGACCGGATCAAGAATTTCAAATGCGGCCTGATTGGCCTGAAGACAAACACCGTCTTCGTCGACGGTGATCAGCCCGGTCGCCATGTTGTCCACGATGATGGCT
>CAKQVW010000341.1 GCA_934277865.1 uncultured Pseudobdellovibrionaceae bacterium
GCCGAACTCTATGGCTTTCGTGAAATTCAAACACCCATCCTCGAACCGACTGGGTTGTTTCTACGCACGTTGGGCGACACCAGCGACATCGTGACCAAAGAAATGTACCGCTTCACCGATGCCGGCGGCGACGATCTCGTGCTTCGCCCAGAGGGCACGGCCGGTGTGGCCCGAGCCTTTATCAACGAAGGCCTCAGCCAGCATGTTCCGCTAAAACTTTATTACCGGGGTCCGATGTTTCGACGCGAACGCCCCCAACGAGGGCGCTTTCGCCAGTTTGGACAATTTGGAATCGAGCTTCTTGGCGTCGAGAAACCTCAGGCGGACATCGAAGTTTTGGCCTGTGGGCATCGCATCCTGCAAAGCCTTGGCGTCATGGGCACCATCACGCTGCATCTGAACACTCTCGGGGACACAGAATCCCGAGCCGCCTACCGAAAACAGCTGACGGCGTATCTCGAGAAGTTCCGCGCCGAACTCTCGAAGGACTCTCAAGAGCGTTTGGACAAAAACCCACTTCGCGTCCTCGACTCCAAGAGTCCGGAGGATCAAAAAATCGTCGCTGGCGCCCCAAAACTGGAGAGTTGCCTCACCGAGAGCGCCAGGAACTTTTTTAGTGACGTCAAACAAGGTCTTGCGCGACTGGGAATCACCTACGTCGTCGACGACCGCTTGGTGCGAGGCTTGGACTACTATTGCCACACGGTTTTTGAGTTCACGACCACCGCTCTAGGCGCTCAGAGTGCAGTTTTGGCCGGCGGCCGTTATGATGGCCTCGTGAAAGATCTCGGCGGTCCTGCCACTCCAGGTGTGGGCTGGGCGTTTGGCGTCGATCGACTTGCCGAACTTTTGCCGGCGCGAGAAACCGAAAACCCGATTGTGGCCCTTGTCCCACTTGGGCCCGAGGCCGAAACAGCTGCGCTCACCTTGGCCGAGGAACTCCGGTCGACAGGCCTCAAGGTTGAAACTGGCTATTCGGGAAACCTCGCCAAACGCATGAAACGCGCCGACAAAATCGGCGCCCGCCTAGCGATCATCATGGGCTCCGAAGAGCTTCAAAAGGGCGTCGTGAGCGTGAAGGATCTCAAAGACGGCTCACAGGGCGAAGTGCCGCTTTCCAACTTGGCGGCGACACTGAAACTCAAGTTAAAATCAACATGGACCGTGGCATAACGCCAGGTACCATGGAGAGGCTTCAACCACCCCCTGTTCGGGGCGTGACTATTTCACTACAGGCCTAGGCGGAAGTTTCAGCCCGGGCCCAGATTGGCAGTGGCGGACCGCGCGCGACTTGCTTCCAGTTCCAGCAGTCGCTATCTCCTTCGCCTATGACAACTTCACGCACGACCCCGCTCCTGAGTCAGTTCGCTCAATTGGTAACGGCGTTTCTTGCCCTGCTTCTTGTGAGCTTCGGCACGGCCTCGCAAGCCTCTGCGGTGATTCGCGGCCCGGCGGTTTGCGACCTTCGTTTTGAAGTCAAAGGCACGGACATTCAAATCCTCATCGGCAAGTCGAAACTCAAAGGCACCGGCGAGATCTTTTGCCGCGACAATCAAGGCAACCAAGAGACTTTAAATGTGAAGGTCAATGTCGGCACACCAGTGCTCTTCCCCCGCATCGCCTTTGCACCATCGGTCGTTGTGCGTGGGGAATCAAAAAACATCGGAATTCCCTCCGGCGGAGCGAGAGGGCTTCTTGGCCAGTACCTAACAGTCGACGTTCGCGGATCGCTATCAAGTGGCGCCGGCGCCAACCTGGCTCTCTTAAGCGAGGACTCCGGACTTGCTCTCACCTTGACCGTTGTCGGTGTTGAGGGATTTGGGATCGCCGTCGGCGGCACCATCGTTTCGATCGAGCTTTAGCGAAACGCTCGCTCCTGCCGCTTTGCGCGGGGCGATGAGAGGCGGGTTTTTGGCTTGTCCCCGCCCTGTAGTTAAGTTTGGCTTAAAGGCATGGAACAATTTGCCAAACATCTGAATCCCGAACGCCAAAAACATCTCGAGCATTTGTACGATCTGGCGAAAAACTCACCGGATAAATACTGGGCGCAAATTGGAAATCGCCTCTCTTGGTTCAAGAAATGGGAGAACCTGAAACGCGTCAGCTACGAATCCCCAGTCGACATCAAATGGTACGAGGGCGGAAAACTCAATGTCACGTTCAACTGCCTAGATCGTCATCTCACTGGCCCACGCGCCGATAAAACGGCACTGATCTGGGAGGCCGATTCTCCAGAAACGCCTGGTCGCCAATTCACCTATCGCGAACTCGCCAAAGAGACGGGGCGTTTTGCCAATACCTTGAAAAAGCTGGGAGTCAAAAAAGGCGACACCGTCACGATTTATCTGCCGATGATTCCAGAAGCAGCATTTGCGCTGTTGGCGTGTGCTCGAATCGGCGCGGTTCATTCGGTCGTGTTTGGTGGGTTTAGCCCAGACTCGATTGCCGACCGCATGCAAGACGGCAAGAGTCAGTTTGTCATCACAGCCGACGAAGGCCTTCGTGGCGGAAAACACTCTCATTTAAAAGCGAATGTCGACATCGCACTCGACACTCTGACGAAGCAAGACCCCTCATTTAAGCCGACCGTGCTGGTGGTGAAACACACCGGCGCAGCGGTGCAAATGAGAGCGGGTCGCGATCATTGGTACGAAGACGTCTCAAGGGAGGTTGCGAGCGATTGCCCACCGCAAGAGATGGATTCCGAAGACCCCTTGTTTTTGCTTTACACATCGGGATCGACCAACAAACCAAAAGGTGTTTTGCATACGACCGCAGGCTATTTGGCCTGGACGGCATTTACTCACGAACTCGTTTTTGATCTCCAGGAAAACGACGTGTTCTGGTGCACGGCGGACATCGGCTGGATCACCGGACACTCTTATCTACTCTATGGCCCTCTCGCCAATGGCGCCACCACGGTGATGTTTGAAGGGGTACCAAACTATCCGGACACGTCGCGCTTTTGGCAGATTGTCGACAAACTGGGAGTGACGGTTCTCTACACCGCCCCGACGGCGATTCGCGC
>CAKQVW010000342.1 GCA_934277865.1 uncultured Pseudobdellovibrionaceae bacterium
GGGTTACGGCGTGTGGAAACTTTCGCGGGAAGAGCGGTCCTTGCGTGATCAAGACCGTGAAGTGACCGTGCGCTTGGCCAAGGCGACTCGGCCCGAGCGCTTGGCTTTGGTCGCGGAAAGTCGCCTGACGTTGCGACGGGCTGAAAAGGGTCAGATTATTCATATGACGGAATCAGGATTGGCTCTCGAACAGTGAAATCTCACCGCTCTCGCATTCTCATTTTGTTTTTTGGATTTGCCTGCTTGTGGGCGTGTTTGCTTGTGCGTGCGGCCTGGATTCAGCTGATTCCCAACGAACGTCTTGAGGCACTCAAACGCCGCCAGTTTGAAACCACCATCACCTTGGGGAACCGTCGCGGCGAGATTTTAGATCGCCACGGAAACGAACTTGCGACCTCCGCACCGGCTTGGTCGTTGTTTGCCGATCCCAAGGTACTGGAAAACCCACGCGATGCCGCTCGGAAGTTGGCGGAGGTGTTTCGCAAAAAACATCCGTCGGCGGAAAAACGCCGAGTCGCAAAGTTGCTTCACGAAAAAATCAAAAATCGTAAACGCCGTTTTGTTTGGGTCGAACGTCAGTTGCCTAGCGACGTGAAAAAAGAAATCGAAAAACTCAAGATCAAGGGACTTGGGTTTATCGAAGAACCCAAACGAATTTATCCCAACGAACGCCTGCTTTCGAATGTGTTGGGTTTTGTCGGCCAAGAGGGACGTGGGCTTGAAGGCTTGGAACTGAAGTACAACGACGCCCTCTCCGGAGCTCGCCGAAAGGTGGCTCTGCAAAAAGATGCGCGCGGCCGCCCACTTGTTATCAATGGCCGGTTGTTCACCGAGGTTCCGGATGGTGCGACGGTTGAACTGACCATCGATCGAGAACTTCAGTACGTGGTGGAACGCGAGCTTTCGGAAGCGGTGCTGATGCACGAGGCGGCCGCTGGTACCGCCTTGGTTTTGAACGCCCAGACTTCTGAGATCTTGGCGATGGCGACACTTCCGACCTTCAACTCCAATGAAGGGACACGTTTCCCGGCGGACGTTCGCCGCAACCGCATCGTGACCGATTTGTTTGAGCCGGGATCGACGATGAAGACGTTCGTCATGGCTGCGGCGATCGAACAAGGGGAAGTTCAGCCCAACACGAAAATTTTCGGCGAATGGGGTCAGATGCGACTCGCGGATCGCGTGATCCGTGAAGCAGATAGCAACCACAAGTTTGGCATGATCACGATCACCGAGGCACTGGTCCACTCATCGAACATTGTTTCGGCGAAAGTCGCGAAGATGATCGGTGCGGACTTGCTGAGAAAGTCGTACCTCGCATTCGGTTTTGGTGAACAATCAGGTGTCGATCTTCCTGGCGAAGCCAAAGGCATGTTGCAAGCTCTGCCGTGGCGCGAGCATTTGTTAGCCAATATCTCGTTTGGTCACGGAGTCGCGGTGACTCCGCTTCAAGTCGCAAATGCCTACGCGGCGATTGCCAACGGCGGTATGCTGAAACGGCCCTATATCGTCAAATCCATTCGCGATGCGGAAACGGGAGAGGTTGTAGAAGAACAACCGAAAGCGATTCGTCGCGCGATCTCCGAGGACACCGCTGCCAAGGTTCGTCTCATGCTTTCGGCAACGACCATGGAAAAAGGGACTGGCGTGAACGCGCGAGTTCCGGGGTTTCCTGTTGCCGGAAAGACAGGAACTGCGCAGCGAGTTCTAGAAGGCGGCCGCGGTTACGAGCCCGGTGCGTATGTTTCAAGTTTTGTGGGCTTTCTGCCGGTGAACGATCCGAAGTATGTGATCTTTGTCGCGCTCGATAAGCCGCAAAAGAATTACTACGGGAGCGCGGTGGCGGCACCAGTGTTTGCTAAGATCGCACGTTTTGCTGTCACACGTGCGGGGCTCTCGCCGGTGTTGATCACGGCAAAAAACGTCATCCCGCACGATGCGGCTCAAAAGGCGCGTAACCCCAAGGCCGAAGCGAGTGCGTGGCGTGCCGAGCATGGGCTATTGACCGAGCGTGAGCGTCATCGCGAGCGATCAAAAGAAGATGCCCGTAAGGCGGCAGCCCGCGCGGCAGAACTCGCCGTGTTGACGTCGGGTTTTGATGGCGGTTCGGGAAGTATGGTGACGGCAGCGGCGCGTGGGCCGGCGGGCTTCGTCAATCGCATGACCGGAAGTTCGGGCTCGGCGGCTGCGGACTCGCAAGCTGATTGGAGCCAGTCGTCGTCAAATTCTCCAGCTGGAGCTGTCGAGCTTCCGCCGAACGCAATTCGTGTTCCCGATGTCGTGGGGCTAAGTCTTCGTGAAGCGATGCAGGCCATGACCGATGCCGGCGTGCCTTGGCAGGCCGTTCACGCCAAGGGAGTGGGTTTCGTTTCGCGGCAGTCGCCGGAGGCTGGCACGATCACGCAGCTTCGTCGCGTGCGCTTGGAGCTCAAGCTTTTTGAATAATCGAAAATCGTAAACTGCCCAATTACACCACGCGTTTGAAGGTCTTCTCGCGTGCTGTGGACATCAGAAATTTAGTCTTGCGTCGAGTCGAGAGGTTCACGAGAATGAGAGACCGTGAATCTCTCTCAACTTCTTCAGATTGCGCCTCGTGCTTCGGTCGAATTTCTGGCCGAATCACAATTGCAGCTCCAGTCGGACACCACGCCGATTGCGGGAATCTATTTTGACCACCGGAAGGTCGTTGCCGGTTCGGTTTTTGTCGCGGTGAAGGGCGGGCAAAACGATGGCCATCGTTTTTTGAAGGACGCCGTTCAGGCCGGCGCGAATGTCTTGGTGGTGGAGGCCGATGACGGAACCACCGCGTGGGAAGTGCTCAACCGCGAAAAAATAGACTTTATTGTCTCTGACTGGAATATGCCCAACATGACGGGCATTGAACTGTTACGCAAAGTGCGCGCCAGCGAACAGTTCATGCACATCCCCTTTCTCATGGTCACTGCCGAAGCCCAGCAAGAAAACATTATTGAGGCTGTGCAAGCCAAGGTATCCAACTATATCGTCAAGCCGTTCACTGCTGACA
>CAKQVW010000343.1 GCA_934277865.1 uncultured Pseudobdellovibrionaceae bacterium
GGATCGAGGACCCCGCTGGTAACACGCGGCCGTTGACGAAGATTGCAGGAGTGCCGCGAAGGCTGAGTGACGTTCCGAGACGGGCCTGGGCTTCGACTGCTGATTTGGCTTCTGCGGAGTCCGCGCACGTTTTTAAGTCCTCTGATGGCATTCCGATTTGATTGGCCAAAGAATCCAATGATTCACGAATCTTTTCCGCCGTACGCCACTCTTCGAAGCGATCAAAAACCGCCTGATGGGCTTCCCAGCCTTTGTCCGCCTTCGCGCGGGCGCACCAAACGGTACGCGCCAAAAGACATGAGGCGCCGTTGGGCTGTTGGATGGATGTGTTACATTCGCCGTCCAGAGGCCAAGAGTAAAACTCGAGGCGAACGTCGGGATGAGCGGCGGTGAAGGCCTTCAGCGGAGGTGCTGCAAGTTTGCAGTGAATACAGCGGAAGTCCGCGAACTCCACGATGGTCATCTTTGCTTCAGCTCGGCTTGGGCCGATGGCGAGCGGGTCTGTCTCTGCGATCTCGATTGTCGGATTTTGACTCCACTCGGAGATCGCCGCTTTGGCCATCGCATCGCCACCTCGAGTGGCGTAGGACGTACGGAATTGATCGTTGAGGATAAAAGCGGAGATGCCAAAACCGACAACAGCCCATAGCAGGGATAGTTTAAGTGTTGGGGCTAAGCCCTGGCGATAGCCGAGGAATGCGCCGATCCCGGTGAAGATGGAAAGTATGTAGGTCACAACACAAAACGGGCAGATAGTGTTGAGTACGACCAGCGAGATGCCACCCATGACAACGCTTGCCAGCGCCAGGACGGTGGCAACCGAGAGCAAAGATGTTCGGTTGGCGTTGCGATGTTCTGGCTCGGCGACGAGGTCCCAGCCGGCAAAGGTCAAATAGGCCAAGTTTGCAAGCAGGCCCCAGAGTGCCATCGGCACGCCGAGAAACTCGGACCAGGTGCTGGCGCTGGTGGCCGAGCAGGAAAATTTCGCCGAGAGGTCGCACAGCAGTTGGCCAGTGACTTCGCCGTAGCGGAGATCGTAGTGGCTCTTTAGTAGGTAGCCGTGAAAACCAATAGCCAATACGGCCGCGCCTGCCGCCATGAGTTTCATATTCTTCTGCGTCGCTGGCGAGACGTTGGACGGGGTGGGGTTCGTGGATGTGCTGCTCATAGTGGTCACCTCGCTTCAAATGTAGCTCGAAACATAAGACCGGATTCAGCAGTTGATGGCAAGGCTTTCAATATTCACAATGAATTTATGGATCGTGAATGGTTGAAGGCTCGTAAAAGTCTGTTGAAAAGCGTGAAGGAGGAAGTCGGCCGGCGGCTTGGGAAAATGCCCGCGGATTTGACAAACTACGAACGTGAGGCGCGCTTGCTGGCGCGCGGTCGATACCGCATTTCATCAAAATCTGAAATTATGGCGGAAGTGGAATCGGCAGACATCGTCTACGGTGGTGACTTTCATGCACACGGTCCCGCACAGCGGACGCATTTTAAAATTCTTCGGCACTTAGCCCCAGAGCGCCCGGTGGTGTTGGCGCTAGAATGTTTTGAGCCGCGAGCGCAGAAATATTTGGACCTCTATTTGGCCGGACGACTGGATGCTGAGAAATTAAGAATGCGGGTCAAGTGGGACGAGCGATGGGGGTTCCCCTACGAGAACTACAGAGCGCTTCTTGAGCTGGCCAAGCGGCGTGGGTGGCGCGTGCAGGCGATTGGGCTTCAAGCGGAGCATACCGAGGGGTTTGGTGGTTTGCAGCGTCAGGATGCGGTGACGGCCAAAGCTCTGAGGGCCATCATGTTGAATTCTCCCCATGCTCTGATTTATGTGGTGATCGGTGAGTTGCATCTTTCGCATCTGCCAGAACTTGTGCGGCAGCAATTTAAGACGGCCCGGCGGGGACTTCGACAAGTGCGCGAAGTGGCGATTCATATCAACACGGAATCTGTCTACTTTCAGTTGGCGCGAAAGGGGCTGGAGCACTCTGTTGATGTGATCCGCTACAACTCCTCATCCGCAAGTCCTGGCCTCACACGCTTTTGTGTTCTCAGTTCGCCGCCTTGGGTTCCGTGGCAGAGTTACTTGCTGTATCTGGATCAAACCTTGGAGCTCGAATGGGTCGACTCGGAAGCCGCCGAGGACGACTTTGATCCGACCGACCATGTTCGTCGGCTTGCGACTTGGATTGCTGAAGATCTCAAACTCTTACCCTCGCAAGGTGGGAAGCCTGGTAAAAAGCTCGAAAAAATGTTGGAGGGGTTGACTGTCTATGCGGCTCAAGACGCAACCCTATGGCGGAAAATTGAATCCGTGCATGAAGGTCGAGAGCGAGATTTTGCTCGCCGGCTGATGATGAGAGGTGCGAGCTTTATGCTGCCGAGTTTGGGAGTCGGCTGCTTGGCTCAGACGACCGTCAATCATGCGGCCCATTTGGCGAGCGAGTTTCTGCAGATGCAAGTGAGTGGACGAGATCGCGAGCCGTGGAAGTTTCCACGTGATTTTCAGGCGGCGATCTTGGTTGAGGCGCTGGCGTATTTTGGTTCCAAGCAAGTGAATCACAAACGCCAGGCGGAGACGTTCATGGATCTTCGGACGTCGCTTCAGACCATTCCACCTACGGACGAAGGTCGAGAAGCGCTGCGTTTGGCACTTGATCAGCGAATGTCGGAACTCGTGTATTTTCATCAAGGTCGTAAGAGAAAAAGTCTTGTGAAACCGAAGAAGTCTGCCAGTTATCTCGAAGCTGCATTAATTTTGGGGCGCATGATGGGAGAAAGATTGTATGCGGCCTATCATGCCCGTAAGATTTCAAGAAGGGAGATTGCTCGACTTTTCAAGACAGATGTCTTGTCCCGCGATTTTAGTCGGGAATATGATGAAATTGTCGAGCAGTTGGCGCGAGCAATCGGGACGGAGATCGCGCCACTTACTCCAGGACGAGCGTATCCAACGCGAAGCCGGAGGGAGCGACTCTAGCAGCTCTGGTCGCTAGCAGCACGAGATGGAGGAGACA
>CAKQVW010000344.1 GCA_934277865.1 uncultured Pseudobdellovibrionaceae bacterium
AGTCCCGACGCTGTCGTTGTCACACCGGACTTCGACTTATTTTTTTCGAGGTATTTGACTCCCTCTTCTTTGGCCTTCACCGCGCCACCTTCACGGATCTTCATGATCGCCGTGCGAATTTCATCGCGCGCCACGCGAGGCTCTTTTCCATCCAAAGCATCTGCCACTCCGGCCAGAATCGCCGCAGGATCTTCTTTCACGTTCAACTGACGCAGGTTGCTTCCGATCTCGAGACCCAGTGCATAATTCGCCTTCGCCTCGTCCTTGTCGAGATTTGCGCTCCCGACGAATTTGCAACCAGCAAGGCCAATCGCCATCATCCCACTGACTGCGAAAGTCGAAAATACTTTCCACTGCAACATGTCTATGTCCCTTTTGTTGTCCAAATATTAAAGCTTCAGACCGCAACCTGCGGCACTGCCGTCTGGCCATTGGAACCCGACTTCCCAACAAGCTCAAGCAGGGATTTGCCACCTTGGGAAAAAGCCCCTAATCTGAACGCCGTGTCGGATGAAACCAAGAACCCAGCAAATGAACCCTCAAGTCCTGATTTGGGCAAGCGCACCAAGCAGAAATTGCGGCGCACTGTTTTGACGATTGGCCTCTTGCTTCTCGCCATCGCATGGCTTGGCACACGCTCGCTGAAACCTGTCGACCCCAATAACATCTCGACTCCGACCATGGCTCCGGCCCCAGAGCCCACTCCAACACCACTCCCCAATCAGTTTCCCAACCTTCACCCAGAATCCGAGCCGCAGCTTCCGGGTGAAGACGGCAGCCTCGACTTCGTTGAAGCCGTCGGTCAGTGTTGGCCAAATCGGAAACCCGAAGAGCTACTGCCAGAGGATCTGACTCTCGTTCACCTCACCCAAGTCTTCGGCCGACTCGTCAAAACAGAATCTATGGAAGAAAACGAAGATCTCGAGCTGCCAGACGGTCGGATTCGCCGACTCACAACAAAAGGGAACACACTCACCGTTCTCGAAAGCGATGAAGACGGGGTCCCGCACACCAAAGTCGAAGACACCGACACCGCAAAGATGAGCAAAGCCGTCCGAGAAAAGCTGTACGAGAGCCACCGCAAGGGAGCTTCAAAAGTTGCGGTCGAGCGGTTTCTGGGACTTCTATTTGATTCGTCTTATTTCCCGCAAGGGGCTGCTGGAACGGCTACCGAGATCAACGGAGAAATCCGTGACCTGATGATCCGCGCCGAAGGGCGCATGATCAAATGCACAACACCCGCCACCTGCGACTGCCAATAGCCAAACTATTCGCGCTGCTTGCGATTTCGGTAGTGGTCCTTCGTCGCGATATAAAGCGTCTTTTCAACATCGGCGACGACCTTTCCGTGCAAATCAAAGATCTGCACCGCACGCACCCAGTCGATCTGTCCCTTCTCAAGGGTTTCTCGGCGGATGTTTTCCAGTTCCTCATCGGAAACTTCAAAACGCACACGGCAATCCGTCGTGCCAGGCCGTCGAAACCGAATTGTCGAGGCTTTGTCCCAAACGACAAAGTCTTTTCCCAGTCGACGCATCAAGATCAACATCAAAAACGGATCGGTCATCGCAAAGAGCGAACCACCAAACTGGGTTCCAACGTAATTCGAATTCCAGAATCGCAATTTGAGACGAATATTCATCGCCTTCCAACCGTCGGGCCCGTAGCCACCTTCCGTGCTCTCGATTTTAATTCCTGCCCCGAGAAAGGGCGGCCAAAAGCTCCAGAAGTTCATGAAATACGATTTCCAGCCGGTCTTTTGCTCGCGAACAGGTTTGCTTACGGTGGCATTCATATTATGATCATAATATGAGTGACATACCTGTGTCGAGTTCCAAGATCCAAGACCCGCGCCTGCAAAATGTGCTCGAACTGGCCGAGGTACCGGCCAAATTGCCCATGAGCTATCGCCACTGGCAACCACCCAACACGACTCGCCTCGCAATTTTTCTCCACGGTTATGCCGATCACGGCGGAAGCTTTCTTCGTCGTCTCTTCCCAAAGGGCTGGCCGACCGAACTCGAGAACGTCGCCTTGCTGGCACCAAACGGGCTCTTCCCGGTTCCGGTTAAAACTGAGGAAGGATGGCGCGAGGCTTACTCGTGGTACTTCTTTGACGAAGCCAAGATGCGCATGCTCATCTCGCCGGACTTTGCCGTCACCGGCATCCAAACCCTGCTCAAACAACATGGCCTCGAAGACACCGAAAAAACCATCATCGGCTTCTCTCAAGGTGGGTTTCTTGCGCCCTACTTGGCAAAAAGCCTTCAACACGTCTCGGAGATCATCGCGGTTGGATCGGGATTTCGTCCCGACTTTTATGAAGCTTTGCCGGCCAAGCAGATTCGCCTGACGGCCATTCACGGCGATCAAGATGAGGTGTTCCAAGTTGGCGCGGCAGAGAAGGCTCACCGCCGAATTCTTGATCTCGGATTTCAAGGCGAGTTTTTAACAATCCCCGGTGTTCGACATATCGCCACGCCAGAAATTGGCCAGGCTATTTATCAGCGCCTGCAAGCGGATTCAAAATGAAGCAACGCCGTAAGTATCATCAGCCAGACTCTCTCCAACCGGGGGCTCGGCAACTACAAAAGCAAGACACACGGTCGCGCATTTTACAAAATGCAGCCAAGCTGTTTCGCAAGCAAGGACTGACAAACACGGGAGTCGATGAGATCATGAAGTCCGCAGGACTCACTGTCGGTGGCTTCTACAATCATTTCCGCTCAAAGAATGCTCTGATCGCAGAATCACTCGGCACAGCACTTGACGACGCCAAACACCGTCTTTTGAAAGATCCGACAAAAACCACTGCGATTTATCTCTCACGACAACACCGCGACCGGCCAGAAGAAGGCTGCGTGTTGGCAGCCCTTGCAAGCGAACTTCCTCGCCAGAATGCTCTTGTGAAGCGAAGACTCGAAAAACATCTCGATTCTTGGGTGACAGATTTCACCGCGCAGGGGCTTTC
>CAKQVW010000345.1 GCA_934277865.1 uncultured Pseudobdellovibrionaceae bacterium
CGAGAGCATGAGCGGCACTCGACGCGCATAGAAATCGACAAGCGAATCACACATGGTTTCGCGAATCGCATGGCGCGCTTCGATGGTCCACAGACGCTCCTCCTCAGAAAATGCGGAACCCGGATCGAATCCGAAAAGATTTTCGATTTCGGCGGCGTGCCGCTCCACCAACAAACTCACGACCTCGCGGCTCAAGCCCGTCTCGCGACTGTAGCGCTCCACACTCCGACGCGCATTACTCAACCGATCGGTCGTGGCGAGATGGTTGAGTGGTCTTTGTGTTTGCGAACGACCAAAGCGAACCCGGTCGTTCACTTCGAAATAGTCGAGTGTCGACTCGACAGCGTCGAGTGCCATGCGCCGATACGTCGTGTACTTGCCACCGGCAACGAAGGTCATGTTGCGTTCGTCGTTGAGAATTAAATGTTCGCGCGACGTTTTCGACTCCGTCTCGGAACCGTCGTCAACAAGCGGTCGCACGCCGGCGTAACTTGCGATGATGTCGTCTTTGGTGAGCTTGGCGCCCGGGAAATAATGGTCCGCTACTCCCAAGAGATAGCGAACGTCATCGGCCGTCACCGCAACGTCTTTTGGATCGCCAGTGAAGTCCGTGTCTGTTGTTCCAATGATATACATCTCGTGACGAGGAATTCCGAAAACAATACGCTTATCGTTGTCCGCCGCCATGACGATCGCATCCTTCACGTCAAACCGAGATCTCTTAAAAGTCAGATGCACGCCCTTCGACGGCCGCAAGATCTTTTTCCAATCTTTGAGAAGTTCCGTCGCCACGCGGTCTGTCCAAGGTCCGACGGTGCTGACAAAATGTTTCCCTTTGATCTCGAATTCTTGACCGGACTTGCCGTCGCGCACTTTCAAAGCGCGAACCTGTCCGTCTTCCATGCGAACATCGATGGCTTTCAAGCGATTCGCAACGCGCGCTCCTTGCGCCACCGCCGAACGCAGAGTTTCATGCACCAGACGGTCATCGTCCATGTAGGCATCGCTGTACACATACGAGCCTTTGAGGCCCTTGGCCTGCAACAGTGGCAAACGCTCGCAGGATTCTTTTGAAGAAAGGCGCTCGTGAGGCTCCGGCGCCTCAAACAACGAAAGCGCATCGTAGGCCCACATTCCGAGGCCCATCATAAACATACCGACACGGTTTCCTTGATAAAGCGGAAGCACAAATCGCAGTGGATGCACCAACGTCGGCGCGATCTCAAACAGCAGTGCGCGCTCGCTGAGCGCCTCGAAAACCAGGTGAAACTCGTAGTTTTCCAGATACCGAATTCCGCCGTGGATGAGCTTCGACGATCGCGAGCTGGTTCCGAAAGCAAAGTCTTCCGCTTCAACGACAGCGACTTTCATCCCGCGAGAAGCTGCATCACGCGCTACCCCCGCGCCGGTGATCCCACCGCCGATGACGACGAGATCATAGGATTCGCGGCGCAAATGCTCCAACATAGCCGGTCGGTCGTGAACAGAAAGTCGCAAATCACCTGATGCTGTTGCCATTGCACTAGCCGCCATTTTTCAACCCTTTGTGGTCGGGAACTCGAGGATGTCGTCTTCGATCATCCTACCATTTCGCGCGCGAATCACCTCGCCTAGCCCAAGGTCGGTCTCGCGGTAGGCCATCAACACACGCTGCATGTGTTTCTCGCGGCCGATGCGCACAAGAGTGTCGACGATCTCCGCCGCCAAAGCCGGTGTCTCGGCTTCGACATACTCAATCCAAACGGTTTGCGTCTGTTTGCGGAAAAAGAGAACTGGCTGTGCGAGTGCATAACCCAGCATGCGACCAGTTTGAGGATCGCGACGTGCGATGGACCAGCCAAGCTTGAGATAGTGTTCCAGCGATTCTTTTCTCCATGGAGCGGTCCATTCAAGAAAAAGATCTTTTGAAGCGTTCGGATCGTTGATCCATTTCGTCTTTGAAAACTGGTAGACCTCGTCCGCCTCGGCAGGAGCGAGTACACGAAATTCCGGAAACTGTGGCGCTTGCTTGTCACTCATGATTGAATCTCTTGGTTATGTCAGCGAATCGTATTGAATCCGTGAATGAGTTTAGTTCGGCCCTGTGGAACGACATCGATACTGCGATTGCGGCCGCTGTTCAACGGGCGAATGCGCAAGGTGTAAAGCCGCTTGCCGCGTTTGATGCCGATGGCACATTGTGGGACCGCGATGCCGGAGAAGCGTTCTTTCAATGGCAATTGGACCACTGCGGCTTCCAAGGATTACCGCCCGACCCATGGGCTCATTACAGAAATTGGAAAAAACGTGACCCACACGGTGCCTACGGTTGGCTGGCTCAGATTTCGTCTGGCGTGCCGCTGGCGACCGTTCGCGGCTGGGCCAAGCTCTGTCTGGACTCTCACGCGCCATGGCCTGTCTTCCGCAGCATTCAAATGCTCATCGAAAAGCTGAAGCACGCAGGTGTCGAAATCTACGTTGTCACGGCTTCGGTCAAATGGGCGGTCGAGCCCGGTGCGCTCGAGCTTCTCGGCATCCCGCACGATCACGTGCTTGGAGTCGAAACAGAAGTCGTCGATGTCGCAGGCCAAGGCCCGATCGTGACAGATCTCGTAAAAACACCGATCACCTATCGACAAGGCAAAGCCGATGCGCTGTTACGCGCCAGCGGCGGCCGCAAACCCTTTCTCGCAGCTGGAAACACAATCGGCGATATCGCACTGATTGACTCGTCCACCGACATCAAGCTGATGATTCAGTCACAGTCTCCTTTGGTGTCTGAAGATCCCGAACTCGCCGCTTCCGAAAAGAAGCTGCGCGACCACGGCCGCCCCGTCGGCTGGCGCCTACACGCCTTCCGGTCCTAGGGTGTCGCTACGCCCTACGGGCTACGCTGCTCGCCGTGCAGTTGCGCGGCGAGATTCGGGTGTCGCTACGCCCTACGGGCTGCGCTGCTCGCCGTGCAGTT
>CAKQVW010000346.1 GCA_934277865.1 uncultured Pseudobdellovibrionaceae bacterium
TTGCGTTGCATTTATTTCCCCTTCGGACGTGTGGCTATACCACACAATTTGGTGTCCGGAAAATCGGGGCAGGATCAGAGTCAGTATTTTCCAAGTTTTGAGGCTGCTTTTGTCGGTTATGCGGACAGCTATCCGTTCCCTCTGATTTTTGACTTCTCTCAATGCGAGAATTTCTATTCTGACGAGGTAGATCAGCGCATGTTGGGGTTTGTCGAAGAGCAGTCGTGGAAACGAGTCGAAGGAATTTGCGAGCTACTAAAGCCGAGATGGGTTTTTCCCTACGCAGCGTCTTTCCGCATTCGTCATCGAGACCTTCTTCAGTTTAACCAGATGTTTTTCCCCGTGCGTGGCGTATTGAATCGAAATCTACATGGCGCCCGACCAGTGTGCCTGCATCACGGTGATGTTGTCGCACCTGGCGAGCTTCCTTCGTCAGATCCGGCGAGATTTATCGAGCCAGAGATTCTTCCGCTGGGAGATATCGACGAGGGAGATGTGTCTGTTGAGTTTATTCGCGAAAAGGGCGATGAGTTGCGCTCTCGACTGCGCGAGGTGCTAATCAAGGAGTCCCGGGGCTGGGTGTCCGAGATGTCGATTCGCTTTGAGGTGGTTCGTCGCAAAGAAGAACCATTCTGCTTAGGGTTTATATTCGATCGCGAGCAAATCGCGGATGCGGAAGTGTCGGCCACGGACGCCGATATCACGATTCAGTATGCTCCGGCTGTGATGCGGAAGTTTCTGTCTAGAGAGTGGAACTTTCATAACGTGAACTACAGCTACCGAGTGCGCGCTATTGTCCGCCGAGCTGTGCCAGGTCAGATTTCCGTACATCGCTGGGGTGGAACTCACTTCTAACGCGAATTTTACTTTTTGATTTCGGTAGAACTCGGCGGCGGCGGAAGGTCGAGCTGTCGTTTCATGTCGACGTCTTCCTCGTGATGAGTTTCAAAGTCGTAGAGGGTAGGATCATATCGGTGGTGCTGAGTTACGCCCTTGGTGTCCCAAGCGTGTACCACGAAATGATATCTTTCCTCTGGGCCTTCGTTGATGGCTCGGTGCGGGCGATTGATGTGGACGAAGTAGAGACCGCCGTCGGCCTTCATGTGAACGCGTCCGAATTCGCTTTCGAACGCACAATGCTCGTTGGTTTTTAGAGGGATGTGAATTCTCATCTGATAGATGCGGGGCGAGCCATCTTGATGCCATTTGATAGTCGTGTTTCCTGGCAGTCGAATGATGCGCGCTCGTCTGGGTGTGAAGCCTGCAGCTTCGAGTTTTTTTAGAAGGTTCGAGAAGAGCGGCGTACAAAGGTGTGTCGGCTTGGAAAAACCTTGAACATCCAGAAGGCTTTTTTCGGTGGAGTTCCGAGGTGTCCAACTGGGGCCGTGGTTATCGGGGCCATTGTAGGGAATGAAGCCAAGAGGCCAGCCGGAGTGAATGGGGTTGGGATCGTCGGGATGGGCTTGAAGCGACCAGCCTCCGAATGCGGGACTTCGATCGTAGCGCGGAGCCTGCTCCAGCAGCGGACGAACTTCGTCCCACATCGCCTGGTTGTCGATTTGAAAGTCGAGACGTTCATGGGAAACGCGGTGAGCATGGGTGCGTAGCCGATGTACCGCGCGTTCAAAGTCGAACGCGATTTCGACTCTGAGATCTTTTTTGGAAGATGTGCCCGAGCGTGTGAATCGATCTTCGAGATCTCTGATCGCGGCATTCAATTTTGTACGATCCAGACTGCCGAGCATGACTGTCTGTGAGCTCTTTAGAAACCCGTCCCACTCGTTTGGGCAAGCCTCGAAAGTGTAGCCGAGTTCCTTGAGTTGTTTGATACGTGGAGAGTCGGCTTCCATGGCGCCGAGCACATCCCAGGGGCCTGCAGCTTGGGCAAGTTTCAGCGCGTGCAATCTCAGGTGAGAGTGTAGTCCTTGAGAGGCGAATTCGGGCCGCGTGGCCCCTCGGCTGAGAACGATGAGAGGGTAGCGGGTTCCCGGCCGAGCGGGTTGAAGTGTCACTCGGTGAAACTCGCGGTCGGATTCGATGACGGAAATCCGAAGGCAGGCCGCCAGCTGTTCGCCGTTGAAGAGCCCAAGATTGAGAAAAAGCAGGTCGTTTGGGTTCCAAGATAGCTTCGCGTCGTCGACCCGTTCGCCAAACTGGGCTTTATAAGCGATACGGCGGAGTTCGCCGAGAGCTTCGCTATGAGTGGATTCGAGGATCTCGAGTCGGTATTGGCAGTTCACTTAAGAGGAAGCCTACGGCGGAACCTACTGTAATTTCAATTATATCGGCGCCGTAGAGGGTACAAAGCGGCGGCAATCTCTTGCGTCGCGGCACGGGTTTCGATAGGAGTCTGCCCTACAGGAAGCGACCAAGTGACCCGACAGATTCGAGATACAGATCATCTGCGTGCCGAACTAAGCCGCAATCCATTTCTGCTGGCTCCGATGGCGGGGATCACGGACTGCGCGTTTCGCACGGTCATGAGGGAGCTTGAGTGCGGTCCGGTCATCACGGAGCTCGTTTCTGCGCATGGAATCGAGTACGCCTCACGTAAGACTCTGCAACTCATGGAGTTTGACGAAACTCAAAGGCCCGTGGGAGTTCAAATTTTTGGCGAGACACCGGAGATTCTGGGCAATGCCGCCAAGGTTGTGCAAGAGCATGGAGCGGACTTCGTGGATCTCAACTTTGGCTGCCCGGTCCCCAAGGTCGTAAAAAAAGGAGCCGGTTCGGCGATCTTGCGCGATCTGAAAGCAGTTGAGGCTGTTTTTAAGGCCGTTCGCGGAGCGGTGGAGATCCCGGTGACGGTCAAGATTCGTACAGGTTGGGATCATGACTCGAGAAATGCCACCGAAGTCGCCAAGATTGCCTATGAAGAGGGCTTAGCGTGGGTGGCGATTCATGGCCGAACGCGCGCGGCCGGGCGTCGGCGCGGCGGGCG
>CAKQVW010000347.1 GCA_934277865.1 uncultured Pseudobdellovibrionaceae bacterium
TGGGGATCGCGCCCAAGCAGTGCTTCGAAAAGAAGGTAAAAACGGGGTTGGTAAAGAAGTAGTCCTTCGCTGCTGCGATGTAGAGATCCAGCCAATATCGAAACGGGATCGCCGCTGCAATCGAAACGGCATCCAAATGGCTAGCGTGATTGCTGATGACAAGCAGCTTCGGGTAATTGCGCCGAACCTCGTGGAAATCGCCGACAACCTTGAGGCGAATATAAAACCGGAAGAACCAGTACTTGAGAATGATCGACCAGAGCGTGCGAAAGACGAGGCTCACCAGGTCGTAGTGGCGCGTGAAAAGCGGAAGATGTTTGAGGTAACCGGGTAGACGCGTCCACTGTTCGTTTTCGTAGTCCCAATCGCGCATCAAGGCACCCACGATATAAGTGTCTTGTTCGCCTCGAGGTACCACATGAGGTAATAGAAGATTGGCGCTACGAAAATCAGGCGATCAATGACCGACAAAAAGTCGCCGCGACCGATAATAAAGACGCCGACGTCCTTGATCCCTAGATCTCGACGGATGACGGAGAGGACAAGGTCGCCAAGGCTTCCACCAAAGACGGCCGCGATCCCAGAGGCGATCCACCATTGTTCACTTTGTTCAGGTAGAAGATGTCGAAAGCTAAATGCCAAAAGCAGCGTCAGAGGGGCGGCGACAAAAAAGCCCTCCCAGTTCCTGCGAGGCGTGATGCGTGAGAACATCTTGTGGCTTCCAAAGAAGCGAGAGACCGCAAGTGACAAGTTGTCAAAAACTTCGGTGAGGATGGTGATGTAGATCGCAAGATACGGTCCGCGATCGAGTTTTAAAATCCATCCCATATGAAGAAAGGACCAGCCGAGAAACATAAACGCCATCAACGTCAGAGCCATGTATTGAATCATTTGTTTGTGCGAGTTGCGCACGATCGGAATCAGGCAGATTGCCGCAAAGAAAATCATCGGCATGGTGTTGTAAAGTTCGCGGCTTCCGGTGTGGATCAAATAACAAAGTGCAGCGACGCCAATGTAGGAGAGCCAAACGAAGTACGAACGGTGATACATACCAGTGAGCTGGTAAAAAATCTTGAAGGCCATGACCGACACGATGCCAAGCCCGATGAGAGCCCAGTTGCCAGATGCGCCCAATAACACAAACAAAACTGGTGTTGCGATCGACCAGCTAACAAGGCTGGCCCAACCGGCCTGAAGCTGCGGGCTACGGCTGCGTAAAAAGAAAAAGCCGACCGTCAACGTGAGCAGGACGCCCATGACGATTGCAAAGGTCTGTACGTAGATAGGCTCTTGCCAAATTTGCCACATGCCCCTTTAAATCCCCATTCCCGTTCAGTCGGTCAAAGCCGCTCGATCCCGTAATCTTTCATCTTCTTATACATACTGGATCGCGAAATTCCTATCTTCTCTGCGGCAAGATCTGGTTCGGGAAAGCGCGTGAGAGCTTGACGAATCACATACGCCTCGTATCGCGCGGTGAGCTCACTTAAACCGAGGCTGAGGTCAAGATCGAGATCTTGACTGGAACTCGAAACGGCGCCAGCTGGGATCAGACTGGCTGGAAGATTCTGCCGCAGATCCTGTTCGCGAATCACGGGAAGTGGGGCGTGGAGACTGACCTGTTCGCAGAGGCGTTTTAGCTCGCGAACATTTCCGGTGAAAGGTAGGCGTTGTAAAAGCTGAAGTGCGTCCTCGGCAAAATGTTTGTTGCGACGTGGCCGCTCAAGAGAGAGAAAGTGCTCAGCGAGAAGAGGAATGTCCTCCCGGCGATCGCGAAGCGCAGGAAGGCGCACGACCCGGCCGCTCACGCGCCAGAGAAGATCCTCGCGAAACTCGCCGGCCTTTACCATTTCTGAAAGACTTCGGTTGGTGGCGACGATCACGCGAACTTGAACATGGTGGGACTCTCTTGCGCCTACGCGGCGTGTTTCGCCGGACTCGAGAAACCGCAAAAGCTTGGCTTGGTTGGCTAGTGGCAGTGCCTCGATTTCGTCCAAAAATAGATCGCCACCGGCGGCCGCCTCGATGAGTCCCGCGCGGTTTTGGTCGGCTCCGGTGAATGCCCCTTTCATGTGGCCAAACATTTCACTTTCAAAAACAGATTCCGGGATCGCGCCAAGATTGACGCGAATAAAAGGGCGCGTGCGCGGAAGTTCTTGTTGGTGAAGCAAAAAGGCCGCGACCTCTTTTCCGCATCCGGACTCTCCTTCTAACAGAATCGGGCCGGGTTCACCTTTGAGGCTGGCGATTTGCCGTAAGACGTCTTGAGATTTGGCGGAATTGCCGATCCACATCGGGCCGCGAGTTTGATTGTGGGCTTGATTCTGGCTCTGGGTTTCGCGAGTTTCGCGAATTTCGAGAAGGGCTTCGATCTTTTCCAGAACGTGGAGAAACTCCTCGGTGACGATCGGCTTTCCGAGGAAGCGGCTGGCGCCGAATTCAAGCCCTTGCTCCATCAGCTTTCGGTCAAGATCACCGCTCATGGCCACGCACTCGAGTGTGGGTGCGAGTGTTCGAAGGCGCCCGATGACTTCCAGACCTTCGGCGGTCTTCAGGTCGCCGGTCAGGTGCATGTCGACAAATGTGGCAGAAAACTGCCCCAAATCGCTTCGCGACCAGACTTCGTCGGCCGTTGAACAGGCCGTCATTGACCAATGGCCAGGAAGGGCGAGGCGCAGTGATGCAGGAACGAGGTCATCGTCATCCAGGACCAGAACGCGGCGAGTAAGTTGGGTTTTCGACATACGAATATTTTGGCTGTCTCGGGGGTGTTCAGCCAAGCTCCACTGTGCCATTATGGCGGCATGCGAAAAAAGCAGAAGCCCCGAATTGTCCTTCTCGAAAATATCCACGTTGGCGCCAAAAACGCACTCGAAGAGGCCGGCTACGATGTCGAGCTTTTGTCGGATTCTCCTAGCGGAACGGCGCTGGAT
>CAKQVW010000348.1 GCA_934277865.1 uncultured Pseudobdellovibrionaceae bacterium
GTTCTGACACATGCGACGGCCAGTTTTGGTGGGCATTTGGTTTGGGCGGACTCGCAAAATAGAAGAATTAGAATCTGGAATCGTGAGCCTGTGCAGCGTCCACTTTTTGGCGTCACGGTCGAAGCGGGAATGGTAGCCACGATCGGTGGTGATGGAACCTCCGGGAATGCCACGTCTGGTCTCGCTCTTCAGTCGGCCTTCAATGAACCGTCTGGGGTCGCATACGACGGCAGCTCACTATACGTTTCGGATCGAGGAAATCATTGTATCAAGAAGATCGATTCGGCGGGCATGCTCTCTGTTGTCGCAGGAACGTGTGGCACCAGCGGGAATGTCAACGGCGCTATCGGTGTAGCTCGTATGACGAATCCAGAGGGGATCGCCTACTACTCGAGCGGTGGTCACACAGGTCTTATCATTGCGGCCACAGGCAATACAAGAGTGCGCTTTGCTCGGTTTGCTGGGCCTTCTAGTTTGTTGTTTGGGACCTCTATTGCGGTTGGCGATTCCAATGTTGTGGCCTGCGCCGGCACTTTCCATACGGAAGGTGTAGGGGCCAGCCTCGCTCCGTGTAGCGGGGTTTATGATGTCGCCTCGTTTGGATCGAAGTTCTGCTATGTGAATACGAACTATCACAACGCTCGATGTGTGGAATCAACAGGTGCCGTTACAACAGTGATAGGAGCCGTACAAGGGATTGATGATTCGGTTCCGCTGTATTTCCCCAAGGTGCCTATGGCTACGGAAGACTACGATTCGACGGCGATCTATCCGAACTCCGCAAGCCAAAATGGTGTGACGGCATTTTTCCTTCCGTCGCCTCTTGTGACGGCGGCCGATGCCCCTCAGCTTGGTCAGGAAATGGGTGGGCTGCTGCACCCTCGTTCGATCTATATGTTCGACGCGAAAACGATGTATGTGTCGGATTACATCGGTCTTATTCGAAAGGTGAAGCTGCCGTAGGCAAAGAAGGCTCGGCCCAGGCCGAACCTTCTTCCCAAGATATCGGGCTTAGCCTTTTTTCGGAGCGTCAGCTGGTTTTGCTTGGTCAGCTTCTGCTTCGATTGTGATTTGAACTTCGTCGCTCACGACAACGCCGCCGCCATCAAGAGCTTTGTTCCAGTTGAGGCCCCAGTCCTTGCGGTTGATTTTGCCGTTGAGTTCGAAAGCCACTTTTGGCATCGACGTGAACGGGTTTTTTGTCATGCCATGGAACTTTCCAGTAAGCGTGACTGGCTTTGTTTGACCTTTGATTGTGAGGTCACCGTTTACCGTGATCGCTTTGCCAGGAGTTGCAGAGAACTCTTTTGCTTTGAACGTCATCTTCTCCATGCCTGGTTTGGTCACGTCGAAGAAATCGGCGTTGCGAAGGTGATCGTCGCGATCTTTGTTGTTGGTATCAACGGAAGCGGTTTCGATGGAGACGACGACGTCCGTTACTTTTTTCGCTTTTTCATCGAAGTTGAACGCGCCTTCGAATGTGTTGAAGTGACCTTTTACAGTCGCAACCATCAAGTGTTTCACTTTGAACTCGATGTTGGAGTGAGCTTTGTCGAGCTCGAACTTGGCGGGACCGTGTTTGTCGGCGAGAGCCGAAGTTGAGATCAAGAGACCACTGACAAGAGCAGCAAATGTCATCATAGGATGTTTCATATATTCCTCCGAATGGATGAGGCTGGGGTTTAATCAGTTCTGATCGAAGAAAAGAATGAGCCCGGAAGGTCACCGTGTCGAGGGCTAAGAGGGCCAAGATTTCAGTTTGAGCGTCGCGTTGATCAGTGTGGAATTGCCTCGAAGCCGCATTGGTCCTAGGCTTTGGGCTTATGAAGAAAAAGATGCTGCCTCTAATTGGAGTTTACGTTTTTTTAATGACGACTGCGGCCTTGGCTTCAGTGAACGCTCAAGCTGCGACCTTCGTCTGTTAAATTTGTCGATGCCGTTTAAAAGATCCAGCCAAGGCTGATGCCAAACGCCAGGCCCTGGACGGCGTCCGCGGAGTCACCACCTAGCAGGCCGAGAAACTCGGTCTGGGTGTCGATGACAATTTCGTCGTTCAGTTGAATGCGAAGCGCAGTTCCGGGGATGACAGTGAACGCTTGAGACTTGGCGTGTGTGCGCAGGGTGACCACTTCGCCTTGTCCATCGGTCTTCACCGCGCGATAGCTCTTAACCGCGTAGTCGGCCCATCCCAGTCCAAACGTCAGGGCCGGGCGAACACGAGCCTTGGTGATCCAATACGCGACCTCCGTTCGTGTCGCAAACATTCGGACATGATCGACGGTCACGCTTTGGTCCATTGCGTGGTAGATGTCGAGACTCGCACGAGCTTCGAACTCGCCCCATGCAGTTTCGAATCCGCGAGCGGCACCAAGCCCAATCGACGTGGCGCCATCCTTCATTCGATCATCGAACTTCTTGTAATGGGCGTGCAGGTAGCCGGTTCGGAAAAACGCCAGCGTCGACGAAGGGCCGTTTGCTGGTGGAGTCCTTGCTTTCAGAGTCTTTTCTGAAGTGACGACCGTCGCCTGTGGAGAGGCGGGAGCCATTGGCTTCGCGATTTCGACGGGCGGTTTCTCCTCGACATTGAGAAGCTCAAACGTCGGCGGTGGTGTCACGGCCACTACCGGTTCGGGATTGGGTCGAGGTGGAAGAGTGACTTGGGCCACCGGAGCAGGCGTGGCCGCCGGAATCGGAGCTGGTGTTGGGGCCGGCGTCGCGGCAATGGTCACAGCTGGAGCCGCTTTCGTGGCCGGAGCCGAGCTCAGAATCTCTGCTTGATCGCCAGGAGGGGCTGGAACAACAAGTCTTGAGCGAACTTGAACTTCCTGTGTGCGTTGCTGGGCTTCGGCTTTGTTGATCGCCTTATTCAAAGCGGAATTGCGAGGTGCAATGACGACACCATCGTTTTCGGAAAAATCGAT
>CAKQVW010000349.1 GCA_934277865.1 uncultured Pseudobdellovibrionaceae bacterium
CACCTGGGCCACTGGGAAAATCGACGGCAGCAACGGAAAGGCGGCGGCATGAGCAAGATACATCGGATGATGTCGGCAGCAACGACGGTTCTTCTGGCGTCGATCGCGGCAAGCGGTCTTACCGGCTGCGGCGCTCAGACGTTTGCTGTTGAAGAAGAATCTAAAAACTTCGGGCAGCAGGTCACTTATAACTCGGAAGTGGATGTGCTTTGGGTGGTTGACACCAGCTCGTCGATGGCAAAACACCAGGACCTACTTGCCAATCAAGTGCCGCTATTTATTGAAGGCCTGAACGCGACCGGTCTCGATTATCAAATCGGCGTCACCACCATGGACATGAATGGCGGCGGCGCACGCGGAGCGCTTTTGGCTCAGGCGGGAACACCAAAAGTTCTTAAGAGAAACACGCCCAACCTGATTGGTCTGCTTGCGGGCCGTATTCGTGCCGGAGAAAACGGGTCGCCCGTTGAGCGCGGCCGCGAAGCCATGATGGAAGCGCTTCGTTTGTCGACGCCAGGCGGAGCCAACGAAGGGTTCCTTCGTCAGGACTCTCTGCTGAACGTGATCTTTCTGACAAACGAGGAGGATCAGTCGGACAATTCGATCGACTACGTGGCCTCGTTGGATTTTCTCAAGCCACTTCTACCATACGGAGACCGCAGCTGGCTGGCGCACTTCATGGGAGTCACGTCGGGTGACAGCGCTTGCAAAACCGCCGAGTGGGGATTTGCCTCGCCCGGTCTGCGATACATGGATTTGGCTACAGCAAGTGCAGGTTCGACAGAGTCGATCTGTGATGCCGACTTTAAGCGGGCATTGACCAATGTTCGATCGCGAGTTCTGGAGGTTCTGACGGACTTCCCTCTCGAGCGCGAACCGAACGTGGATACGATTCGTGTCTACGTCGACGGAGTCGAAATTCCTAAGAGTGAAACCAACGGTTGGTCGTATCGCGCAGCTGCGAACGCGATCCGCTTTCATGGGCCGGCAATTCCTACAGCCGGCGCCCGAATCAAAGTTGATTTCGATCCTGCGGGGTTAAAATGAAGAACGCGATCACCTTCCTCACCATGATCCTGGCCGGCCTCGTTTTTGGCGACCAGGCCCAAGCGCAAAGCGAAGCTCGCTCGGCCAAGTCTTCGAACAAGTCTCGTTCGATCGAGGAAGAGCTGAAACTTCGTGCGGGAGACGAGCAGGGTAATGAGGTGAAGGCCCTGAAAACGGAGATGCTTGTCATGCGTTCGGAGAAACGTGCGCTTGAACAGCTGGAAAAGCTTCGAGTTCGACACAAAGGTACACGCATGGAGCCCGAGATTTTATTTCGCTTGGGCGAAATTCACATGCGGCGCGCCCGCACAGAGCGATTTTTCGAAGTGCATCGGGACTCTAGTCAGGTCGCTCGATTTGCACCTGAGCAAGTAAAGTCAGCTTCCGAAAAATCTCAGATCCGCCGGGCGATTCAGATCTATCTGGACCTCGAATCACGTTTCCCAAGATTCCGTGCGCGAGATATCGTGGTCTTCAATACGGCCTATGCGTACCAACAAATTGGCGACGAATTGGCGGCTGAAAAGCAGTTTCTCCGCCTCCTCAGTCAGCATCCAAATTCGATACTTGTTCCAGATGCGCTGCTTTCGCTTGGAGAAATTCAATTCTCTCGGCGTCAGTTTGCAAACGCGTTGAATTACTTTTTGAAGATCAAAGAATATCCAACAGCGCGTGTTTATCCCTACGGCCTCTATAAGGCGGCGTGGGCGAAATACAATATGCAAGACGAGGGCGGCGGTCTGAAACTTCTAGAAGAGGTGGTCGCCTTCGGTCATGCACGAGCAAAAGAGGGCGCTGAAGCGTCAAAGCTCGACTTGAGAAAAGAAGCACTGGGCGACATGGCCTTGTTTTTTTCCGAGTTGCGCCGGTCGCAAGACGCCGTTTCCTATTTCATCGCGCAAGCGCGTGAACTCGACCCGGTTCCCTACATCCTTCGCTTGGTTGAGATCTACAAACGCCACTCGAAGTACGGTGAGGTGGATGTTGTCTTGCGTGACGTCCTCAGCCAGATTCCAAAAACGACTCTCATCGCGGATGTTCACGACGAGTTGATCTGGAATGCCGATCGCCAAAAGAAACGCGACGTCGCCGTTCAGCACTTGGTCGCGCTTGATCAGGTGTGTGAAAAGCTGGAACCACGTGCGGCGTGTGACGCCAAGGTTGTTGAGATCTCGAAAAAGCTTGGCGCCAAGCTTCATGCTTATTGGAAGAAAGATAAACTTCCAGAGACAGCGGACTACGCGCTGAAGGCCTATGAGATTTACCTTGGTAATACCAAACTCGTCGGTCACGAAGCCGCACAAGTGCGTTACGCCTACGCCGATTTGATGTTTGCACGAAGCCGCTTCCGCGAAGCTAGCGAAAACTATGCGTTGGTTTACGAAGAGTCTCAGGCGGCGCAGGCTAAAAAAGCCGGCTTTGACCTAATGAAGATAGATCCCAAGCTTGCCGTCGACGCGTCCTACGGGGCCGTGGTGGCTTTGGAAAAAGCGGTGGGCGACTCGAAGTGGTCAGATGCCGACGAGCAGGCGTTCTCGAAGCTTGGCGACCGTTATCTGCAGATGGCTCCTCGAGGGCCGTACGCGGTGGATGTTCGATTCAAGCGGGCCTTCATCGCCTATGAAAAAGAGAAGTTTGATCTCGCGGCTGCGGGCTTCAAACAACTGGGTTGGTCGAAAGATGCGTTTGATCATCCGAAGTCTGCCAAAGCGCAGGACTTGTACCTCGATATCTTAAATATTCGAAAGGACTATCGTGGTCTGAAAGAAGCCTCACAGCAACTTCTGGTG
>CAKQVW010000350.1 GCA_934277865.1 uncultured Pseudobdellovibrionaceae bacterium
CAACCACACCGGCCGCGGTCTCTTCAATTTCGGCGGCCTCAGCGTTGGCCGCAAATGTGCTCAAAACAAAAGCCCATATCGCAAGCCGTTTCATCGGGCCTCCGAACAATGTTTTTCGAGTACCGGCTTTTGCGCCTCAAGCCGACGAAGCTCCGCACAGACCGCTAACACCTGCTCAGGTGACAATGCGCTTGCGACAATTCCTGGGCCAGCAGCTGTTGCTCGGAAAATCTCATCAACAACCGGCAAGAGAAGTTCTTCGGGCTCGAGATTTCGACGTTCCCAGTTCTGCGCCAGCATCGATGCGATCTGAGGAAACGCACGCGAGACGGAAGCACGCACGTGCACGGCCGAAGACACATCGGCCAGACCTCGCAGCACACGAGCATACTCGGTCCCTAGGCGATAGGCGCTCGAAACTCGGCCAGTTTCCGACTTCAACGTCGGCGCTCCGCTGCGCGTGATCGTGATCAGCGAATTGCGAAACGCCAAGCGCGTGGGAAAGCCGAACACTTGCCGATCAAGACGGCGGTTTTCGTTCTCCGCCTTCCCAAGCGAACGCCCCACAAACTCTTCGTCCCGCGCGTACGCCCATCCCCAATAGTCCGCAAGCCCCTCATTGAGCCCTCGTAGCAAAGTTTGATTCCAAACTTTGCGTGGGATCATCGTGTCCTCTTCTGGGGTGTCGTCCGCCACCGTTTGTTTCATCAGACTGCCAATGAGGTCATCGCTGATGTCCCCCGCACTCAACGCTTTCGCGCTCGTGCAGCGGTGGTGGTCATGCTGAGCTGCACTTTCAAAACCGAGCTGGGCCAGAACCTCCTCCGGCGCCATACGGGTCGAAAGCTCGCGTTGAACGCTCTGGACAACGATTGCGTTAAAGAGCCGATGAAAGTGCTCATGAGCGATGATCCCGGCATTAAAGGCGATCGGCAATTCCTTGCCGTCAAACGGGACGAAAAACAGCGTGTCGATTCGGCCATCGAAGATCGCATTGTTGTAGATGAGAGGAGAATATGGCGTTTCGGAAAGACGTGCCAGGAGGCCAATTCGTGAACGTCCATTCAGGCTCGAAGCAACGCCAAGCGACTTGTCGATGTCGATGAGCTTTTCCGTGTGTGCGTAAATGACCGCACCTTGAAGTGTGACAAAGTCGGCCGGAATCATTTTTCCGCTCTCGCGCACCCAACGACCGATGGGCACTTCGCCAACGACACCACGCCCGCTCACCCGCGGGTCGACAATGATCTGCGCCGCATCCCCTTCCAATCGCTCGGGCGAGTGAAAGGTCGAAAGCGTGATGTCTTGCAGGCGATAAGCGCCCGACCCATCCGGCCAGGGCAGGCGGAAGGTTTGAGATTTTGAGGAAATCGCGGGGTCGTCGACCGGACTGCACGCGCCAAGAACGAGAGTCGCCCCAATCAGGGCCACCAACAGCAGCGTCGAATGCGTGATCCGCGCGAGCCGCGCCAAGCGAGAGGCCCGTCCGCGACCAAACCGGCCGGGAAACCCCGAGTAAAAGGGAGTTTCGCCACCCGGAAGCGCCGCAATCTCATTCCTCTTTTGAGGTAAATCCGCTAAACCCACCACACGGGGATGGAAAGCACGGCGTGGGCCGAAATTGGGCACCGTCATCAACACCTCACGAGGGCCTATAATGCTTCAGAGCGACGAAATGGAGAAGACATACGCTATGCCGCATGAAGGATCTACAAGTGCCCTGGAGGCGATTACACAAGGACTCAATGCACCGCAGGCCGAGGCCGTTCGTACTTTAGACGGCCCCCTTCTCATCTTAGCGGGAGCTGGTTCCGGCAAAACCCGTGTTCTCACGCACCGAATCGCCGCCCTCATTGCCACCGGCCGAGCGGCCCCTGAACAAATTCTTGCGGTGACTTTCACCAACAAGGCCGCCCGCGAGATGGAGCACCGAACTCAGAGCCTGCTTCGCCAATACGGCCTGGGCGCTGGTGAAAGCTCTTTTCATTCTCAAGACCGGATGTGGATCTCAACCTTCCACTCGATCGGCGCGCGCCTGCTTCGGGAACACATTGAACTTCTCGACTATCGCTCGAGCTTCGGAATTTACGACTCTGGCGAGCAGCTTGCGATGGTAAAAAAAGTCGCAGGAGCATTGGGATTTGACGAAAAACTGTACCCAGCGAAGATCTTTGCTGGACGCATCAACTCGGTGAAAACCGACGGCCTCACTCCAGACGACGTTCGCAAGCGGCGGCACCTGATGGACGATCAACAGCTGGCCGTCTTCGAGCGTTACGAGGAAGAAATGAAGCGTGCCAACGCTTTGGACTTCGGCGATCTCCTGATCAAAACGCACCAGCTCTTTGTCGACTACCCGGATGTGCTCGAAGCCTATCGCAACAAATTCCGCTACATCATGGTCGACGAGTATCAGGACACCAACGTGATCCAGTACAAAATCGTGCGCCTTCTTGCCGACGGCCACCAAAACTTGTGTGTGGTCGGTGACGAAGATCAGTCGATCTACTCGTGGCGTGGTGCGGATATTCAAAACATTCTCTCGTTTGAGAAGGACTTCCCGGGCGCGAAGGTCGTCAAACTTGAGGAGAACTATCGTTCTACCCAAACGATCATCAATGCCGCGACTCATGTGATTCGCAACAACACTCAGCGAAAAGACAAAACACTTTTCACAAACAATCCGTCCGGCGAACCGATTATCGTCCGTGAAGAGGGCAACGAGTACGACGAAGCGCGCTTTGTGGTGAACGAGATCGCAAAGCTTTTGCGGGAATCCGAAGCTTCGCCTGAAGACATGGCCGTTTTCTATCGCACAAACGCCCAGAGC
>CAKQVW010000351.1 GCA_934277865.1 uncultured Pseudobdellovibrionaceae bacterium
ACACCATGTACCAGCGCGGCAAGATCCAGGAAGAAAGCCTGTACTACGAGCACAAGAAGCACGACGGCAGCCTGCCGTTGGTGGGCGTCAATACCTTCCTGCCCAAGGAACACGGCGGCGACATCGTCACCGAGATCGAGCTGATCCGTTCGACGGAAGGGGAGAGGGGACAGCAGATCGAGAACGTGGCCGCATTCCAGGGCAACCGGAATGGGTTTGCGGCTGATGGGTTGCGTGGGCTACAAGCCACGGCGCGGGAGAGGCGGAATGTGTTCGCCAGCCTGATGGAGGCGGTGAAGACGCATAGCCTCGGGCAGATCTCGCATGCGTTGTACGATGTGGGTGGGGAGTATCGGCGGAATATGTGATCGGCCGTTCAGCTCATAAATTTGGGTAAGGGGAATTCATGAGTGACATTCTTGGGTTTGAAGTATCGGGGCTATTCGGAAATCGAAAAATCACCCTTCGGTCAGTAGGTAATGTCCTCATCCTCGTTGGACCAAACGGAATTGGCAAAAGTACTGTCATCAACGCGTTCTACTTTTTTATAACGAGACAATGGTCTCGCTTGCTTCAGTACACGTTTGATGAGGTTGCCGTCCTCACCACCGATGGTGAAATCAGGGCGTCTCGCGAAGAGATATTCGAGAGGCAAAGACTCCAAATGGTCCTTTCGGACCTGCATCCCGGCTCTCGCCCAGCAAAGATGGTCGAGAGGCTCAGTGAGTCGGGTCTTTTTGAGGAGTTCATTACAAAGCGCTCAATCTCCCCGATAGAGCGCAAGCGCTACGCGGACGCGCTATCGACTTCCACCAACGAAGTTATCTCTCTGCATCATTATCTTGGCCGAAGGTTGATAGAAACTGACGAGCGGCAGGATCGCTACGCAGCGAAAACTCAATTGGAGCAGTCCCTGCTCAAGGTAATGCCGGGTCGGGCGCTGTATCTACCGACCTATCGGCGAATTGAGAAAGATCTGAAAGAAATATTTCCAGGGCTGGACGAGAAATTTCGGGGATATGTATCGAGCGAGTCGGGTCAGAAGTTCGTCCGATCTGCCAATCACTATGTCGACCTGGTTAGCTTTGGCATGGAAGACGTGCGCGAAAACATCGCTCGTCGAACTGGAGGGATGCGAGATTATTCCCTTCAGCAGTACAACGAATTATCGGCGCTTTATCTCAGGGACGTGATTAGAGGCAAGGGCGCTGCTTTCACAGCCAAAGACATTAACCAGCTGACTGATGATCGAATCACCGAAATTCTAAATCGAGTCAGCGAGCACGCCTTGCCTGCTGAAGATAAAGCGCTGTTGTTAAAGAAGGTCAAGGCAATTCAAAACAAGAAGAAGGCTGACATCGAGGTTCATGATCGCTTTTTGGCCCACTATTTCACTCGACTTGTTGCGGTCAGTGAAGAAATTGCTGAGAGAGAGCGAGATATCGCGGCCTTTGTCGAAGTTTGCAACGCTTACCTAAATCCTGGGAAGCGCATGATTTACGACGAAATTGCTTTCACAGTGAAGATTGAGGATCAAGAAGGAACACCGATTGACCTGAGTGCACTTTCTTCTGGCGAAAAGCAGATCGTTTCGCTGTTCTCGCATCTATATCTTGATGAGCTCCGGCATCAAATCGTCGTGATTGACGAGCCGGAATTGTCTCTCTCAGTCTTATGGCAAAAACGTTTCTTGAAGGACATCTTGGATAGTGGGCGAGTTTCGTTTCTTGTCGCCGTTACCCATAGTCCTTTTATATATGACAATGACCTTCGAAAAGCGGCCATCGATGTTAGGCGTGCCACCACAATTGAGGGGGCGCTCGCGTGAGCGCCGCGGAAGACGACTTTGTCGAATTCTTGAGTCAACAGGCTAGGAGTGGGATAGCAGTTGTTCACGAATTTAAACTGAGGTATGTCGAGGGGCTCGCTCTTCATCTCTTTTTCGAAGGGGAAGAGGATCCATCTTATTATTTGCCAGAAATCCGGAGGCGAAAGAAAAAAGAATTGTGGCCATATGTCTGCGATGGCAAACCGAATATTCGCATCGTGCGTCAGACATTAATTGATGAGGGGTATCTTGGCTCAGACTGCTTGTTCTTTGTAGATCGCGACTTTGACGATTTCTTTGGGACACAGATTCCAACGGATGAAAGGACTTTTGTAACGGTTCCGTATTCGGTCGAGAACTACTTGGTGTCGCAGCGAACGGCTGAAGACATGCTCATCGACTTGGTGGGTATGGAGCGGACAGATCCGCAGTTCATCTTTGTCTCGGGTAGATTGCCCGAGCTTCTAGACGAGTTTGCGGCATTGATGCGACCTCTTTTGGCGCTATGTCTGGCGTATCGAGCGGCAGGTGGTCGTCCAAATCTCAATAACGCCAACATGGCAAAAGTGTTCCGTGTAAATGACGATCTGACTTTGGAGTTGCTTCGCGACGGCTATTCACAATTCAAGAAAGCGGTGTTTCCCCTGGGAAGCAAGGTGCGTTTTGGCGATGTTCGTTTCTGGCTTCGGAAGCTGGATATCGGCCAGCGTCAACGTTGGCTTAGAGGGAAATTCGAACTTTGGGTGTTTCAACAAATCCTGTTTCAGTTTGTTCAGGTCGAAGCGGCAAAGCGAAAGGCAAAGAAGCAGAGGGGGCTTACAGTCCCGGCGGCGCTTCAGAGCGGCTCTATGTTCGAACTGCTAAGCGGAAGAGTGCAGATTTGTGCCATTCTCGACAGGTTTTTAAGTGTCGCGCTGACCTGCCCCCACTGAGCCGTACCACGTGACGCTGTAGAGTCCGTCAACCACGAGGACGGACATGAAGAAGAGTC
>CAKQVW010000352.1 GCA_934277865.1 uncultured Pseudobdellovibrionaceae bacterium
GCCACGAGGCCTGCGAAAAGCTTAATCGAGCGGATCGCGTCGTCGTTGCCTGGGATTGGGAAATCAGCCGACTCAGGATCGACGTTGGTATCAGCGATACCGATAACTTTGATGCCAAGGCGTTTTGCTTCCGCAACCGCGATGTGTTCCATGTTGAGGTCGACAACGAACATCGCTGTCGGCATCTCTTTCATGTCGCGAATACCGTCGAGGTACTCGAGGAGACGTTGATATTCTTTTTCGATTCCAGCGCGCTCTTTCTTCGAGAAGAACTCGAGTTCGCCTTTTTCGCGCATCTGGTCGATTTTCTTCAGACGATCGATCGAAGCTTTGATCGTCGAGAAGTTTGTGAGCATGCCGCCCAGCCAACGTTTTGTAACGTAGAACTGACCGCATGATTTTGCCGCTTCTTGAATCGGCTCGACGGCTTGTTTCTTCGTTCCTACGAAGATCAAACGTCCGCCGTCAGCAGCTGTTTTCTTTACGAACTCAGCAGCTTTTTTCGCGAAGTCGACCGTCTTGTGAAGGTCGATGATGTGGATGCCGCCGCGGTCTGTGAAGACATACGGTTTCATTTTTGGGTTCCAGCGTTGAGTCTGGTGACCGAAGTGCACGCCCGCATCGAGCATGGATTTCATTGTAACTTGCGCCATTGCGCTACCTCCTGAAAGCCCGTCTAAAAACCCACTATTGGGCGACGGAAAAACTGTTTAGCTTTCGGAGTTCGCCGACAGACGCTGGGGGCCTGTGGTTGAAGGGCTTGGGACAAAAAGGCTTGGGGGGCCATCTGTCTTTCAACCCGTGACCGAACCGGCTTGTTTCCAAGTCGGTTGGCTGCGCTCCGAACGCGATTCTGGTTAAGCCTCCGTCCCAGATTTGGAGCTTCGATTCCTTGTGAGAATCTGAACTCCGTCGATTGCTTTAAGCTCTTTATGGAAAGCTCTTAAAGGTCGATCACCAGCGGAGTCCGGGACGTGTGAATTTCCACGATTTCTCGGGGAGCGTTACGGGTAACACGGCGACGCAGATCGAGGCAAGCGATGCGAAGGTAAATCGCGAGGTTTTTTAAGGATTTACGCGTGCAAACTGGACTCCCAGTCGGAGCCCCAGGGTGAGACCCTAAGCGCATGAATATATTTGGTAAAACGGCGTTTTTCGGAGCGCTGGTGGTGGTTTGGTTAGCCCCAGCGCGAGTCGGATCGCGCCACCGAAAATTGCCCCTGTGGCTCATGGCGGCATTTCTTACGAGGCACCTAGGCTTCTGCCGAGCGAGGGCGGTCGCCTTCGGCATCGAGATCCGTGCCGCTGTGGTGCTCGCCGATTTCCTCGACGATTCGGCGAGTCTGCAGCAGCGCTCCTAGCGTGTTGCGCTCTTCCGCAAAGAAAGACGACGTCAGCCAGAGATTTTCAATTTTGGGAAGGCGTCCCGGTTGTTCAAAGGCTCCTGTGAGGCTGCCGTGTGAGGCGGGCATCACCAGGATGCGCTCTTGTACGATGCCCTCGAGTGCGGACTCGTAGGCGCGTTTGATTTGGCGTTTGATCTGTTTGAGTGCGCTTGCCACAAGCTCTTCCTCGTCGATTTGATCGCGAGGGATGAGTGTGAACCATTGCGACACCTGAAGCAGCCGGCCGTCTTCGGCGCGAGTCGGCGCGAGGAAGAGACCGACGGTGGGTTCTTCGTTGGCGCCCTTAAGGATATGAACGGAGGTGCTATCGGTGACCGGCTGTGGGTGTACGAGATCCAAGTTCACACTTGTCCAGAAATCACCCTTCAGCAGCTTCTGACGAATGCGCGGTGCGAGAGTGCCTTCTGGCAGAAGCGCCGTCAGCAGGTGCGGAGCACCCGAGAACACGACTTCCTTTGCGGTGATGCGCTTGGAGCCGTTGATCAGGGATTCAATCAGGAAGCCGTCTTCTAGGATCATGCGCGTGACTTGCGACTGCGTGAGAAGCGTGCCGGAGAACTGCTCGGCAAGTTTCGCCACCCAATCTTTCGGTGTCGTTCCTAGCTGAAGGCGTTTGTGCATGGCGTACGCTTCGACTTCCGTCGACGTGATCACCCCGCTGTCGCCGAAGCCGACATACGGTTTGAATTTTCCATCGTCGTAATTCAGTGGCGACGACTCGACCGAGGTGCGTTCGATTTTTTCTCCAAGAACTTGTTCGAGCCAATCGAGGGCCGCGTGTGCCGCCTCGGAGTCCGGGAAAAGTTTAAGACCGTGATCAACCGGCCCGGCCATGGTCAGGCCACGGCGACTGCCGCCACCGGTGAGATCTGCGGCTTCGACGAGAGCAACATGGCGACCTGTCGCTTCAAGGGCATTGGCTGCGATGAGGCCGCTGAGACCTGCGCCGATGACGAGGGTATCAAATTCTTGAGCTTTGGGAGTTTTCGATTGAGCCATGGACTCGATCAGAGCGTAGGACGTGCGTTGAATCAAGTACGCGGGGCAGGTTTTAGTTCGAATTTGCCCAGGAATTCTGTGGAATCGCCCGGAATTCAGGCTACTGGCCGGTTTCCCGTCGGTTTGCAGCCGAATTTTCTCGCACTGTTCGAGGGGCGCGCGAGAAGGGGCGAGTCATTGTCGCTATGAGGCGAAGCGCCTGACGGAGCAAGGCTCGCACAGGTGCAGGGCCTCGGTCGATGTAGCGCGCCAGAGGTGGCGAGACGCGGTAATAAAGGCGCGTCGCGATACGACCGCTGCGTGATCGCCTCAGCACACGATCGCGAAATTGGCGCAGCTCTGTGACCGTCGGAGACTCGTGGCCATCAAACGCCGCCGTCGCAATGAAACATCGCGGCCGGTTTT
>CAKQVW010000353.1 GCA_934277865.1 uncultured Pseudobdellovibrionaceae bacterium
GAGCTGGCCCGACTCTTTGGGGGTGACAAAATATCGGCGTATATCGTTCGGAGCGACGATCGGTTGGCGTTTATGGATCCGCATATTGAAACCGTGCAGAAGCGAACCGTCCGAAAAGGCGACGTTGGCAAAACGGGCGGTCGAAATGGAGATGTCCGCACTGCGTCGCATCAAGAACATCTCCATAATGCGCTTAGATGCCCCCATCATATTGACGGGATTGGCTGCCTTGTCTGTTGACACACAGAAATACTTTCGGCACCCCATATCTATCGCTTGCTTGATAGACTTGTCCGTGTTGAAGATGTTCACGTCGATCATCCGCATCAAGGTGAAGGGGTCTTTCTCGCTGCGCACATGCTTGAGCGCCGATAGGTTCAGCGTGTAGTCAAATTTGCCCTGGGCCTTCAAGTAAGCGTCAAAGATATCGCTGCCGATATCGAGTGCAAAAGTCTGAAACTCGCCTGAAGTGTACCCTGTCGTGCTTCTAAGGTCGCGCACCAACTCAACAAGGTTATTCTCACTGATGTCTACGACGTGGAGTCTGCGTGGGTTTCGTGCGAAGATCTCCTTGGTGACCGCCTGGCCGATCGAACCAGCACCGCCGATGACGAGAAAGGAGGAATTCCTGACGAGGGGTAAGACCTCATCGTTACGATTGTCGAGGTCTTCCGAAAAAAGTGTGAGTGCTCTACCAAGAAGATTTAACGACACCCGCCAGCGTCCTTCAGCCAAGTTCTTAAGATGTAAACTAGGTTCCCGATGACTGCACCGCCTCATTATGACTGGAAAGTATGATGGTTAGATTGAGCTGCTGGACGAAGTGTTCCTTGGCACGTTATAACAAGGCCTGTCAAATCAGTCCCAAAAGATGGTTCTGGCATTCTGCTAAAAGGTTCAAAATGGAACCGTGCACGGACTTCCATGATTTCCTGATGGCTCGAAAATGATTTCGAGGTCTGCAAATATTTCCGATATCGCCCTTTACGCGAAAAAGTGGATTTTGCAGACCTCAATCTTGGAGCCAAACCTCTTTGATCAAGTTTTTCAGTTCGGGCGAGAAACTCTGGGGCGTCGTACTTCGGTCCGTCATTTATTCTGTGATTTCCTTTCCTCGCGTGTTGGGCGATGTTATTGATTTGACAACGTTAAGCACGTACGCCGCTGAGGGTGGATCCTCGTTGGCGGTTCTTCGAAATATCATGTCGAGATTTCCTCTTCGTAGCCTACGGGTTTCGGCATGTAGGAACTGAAACAAAGCGGAAAGAACTCAGGTCGACCTATGAACTACAGACCTGACATCGCCGGGCTACGTGCCGTCAGCGCCGGTACTGGAAAGGATACCGTGTACGCGGATATCAATTAACGTAGAATGGAAGAGTTCGCTGCTTTCATGGGGATATGTGAAGATGCCGAAGGTGGATTCGGTTACAGCAGAATTTCAATCGCAATGGGCGACCTTGGCGCTCTCAAGACTGCTATTAGCCGGGAGGTGAGAGTTGTCTTCCTGGTGGTTCGCTGGGAAAGCTACAGTCGAAGAAGCTTTCCTGAGGAACTTTCCCAAACGCTAGCGGCATTTAAGCTTAGGAATATCCATGTGGTGTTTGTTTGTGATAATCCAATTCAGATGGCTAATTTGGAGCGTCGCTCAAGGCTTGCAGCCTTAGACAAGTGGTGGTGGATTTCCGAACCAACTTTTACCTCTCGGGAACGTCACCGTGAGCGGAGTCCAAGGATTTATGATGCATTAAAAAAGATTTCAGGGGACTGCAACAATGTTACTGTCATGGATTTGGCGTCGGTTGTTCGACAGTGGAATTCTCCAATTTCTGACGATGGTGAACTCCTTATTTTGACGACGGCCTCTTGTCGGATGCCGGTGCGTTGCGAATGCGAACTCTGTTTGAGCCAAATTTCAGAAACTGAGGTGAACAAGCTATGGTGACTCTAAGTTGAAACCTTCGCATTTGACGTATTATGTCTTGGCGATCCACCGGGCGTTTGAGCGGATTTGTACTGTGTTGCGAGATGAACCGCACGAAGTTTTGTGGCGTCCAACATTGCGGCATCTTTATTTGCATCAAGAGGTGGCGTCTCTGTGGAAGTGTGGTGTTCGCTTTATCTTTAGCGCCATAGCCAGCGCAAAGTCACTGCCGGGCCTGCTCTCCGCCCTGGTCCACATGACAGGTGTTCGCGATCATGTTTTCGTCTTGATGAGCACGGCCAATCAGCAAAGGGCCTTGCGCGAAGTAACCGCGGGGCTTCGGTCTTCCGGACATCAAGTACGAACACTGGGTGAGTTTGGTAACTACGCCGAGGAGACGATACCCATTATTGATTTCGCAAAAGCTATCTCCTTTCCAATCTTTCCACTACTTCTATACCGAGCTATGATGTCGGCCAAGACGCTCGCTGCTTTGCCAGTAGATACCCGGGTGCCCACGAGTCATGCCCTCTTCATTTTCCTAGCCACAGTTAACATGAGAATAGCTGTTTGGATCGCTTTGCTCTTGGTCGCGCGGCCCAAGGCAATTTTCGTAGCAAATGATCATTCGCCGTCTAGTATCACACTCATAGCAGCAGCTAAGTGCTGCGGTGTTAAGACCTATTATTTGCAACACGCACACGTTGTTGCACAATTCCCTCCCCTCGGAGTCGATGTTGCGTTTTTGGATGGCGAGCTTGCCGCTAGGGTATATGACGACCAGTTCACTATGACAAGGATTTATCTCACAAGTGGACCACGACTCGTCTCCATGCTCCCGAGTAGAGACCGAAAATTTTGCTCTATCGGCATAGCCTTGAGT
>CAKQVW010000354.1 GCA_934277865.1 uncultured Pseudobdellovibrionaceae bacterium
CCTGCATGGCTGCGCGATTGGCGATCTCTGCCTGATCGGCATGGGCGCCACCATCATGGACGGAGCCGTCATTCCTGCGCGTTCGATCGTCGGCGCAGGAAGTCTGGTCACGGAAGGGTCGACGTTTGAATCGGGTTGGCTGATTCTTGGCCGTCCCGCCAAAGCCGTGCGACCATTAAAGCCCGAGGAACTCGCGTTCCTCGACAAATCGGCAGACAATTATCTCATGTACAAAGATTGGTATCAGAACCCCGCAAAACACCAGGAGCGTCCGAAATGAGTAAACAGCTAGATGTCACATTTGCCCTTACCTTCGATGATATTTTGCTGGTTCCGCAGTACTCAGAAATTGTTCCCAGCATGGTCACCACAAAATCGTTTTTTGCGCGTGACATAATTCTTCATTCGCCAGTGATTTCAGCGGCCATGGACACCGTCACAGGGCACAAGATGGCGCGCGTGATGGCTCAGCAAGGTGGGCTTGGAATCGTTCACAAAAATATGACCGTGGAAGAGCAAGCTTTGGAAGCGGAGAAGGTGAAAAAGTACGAATCGGGAATGATTCGTGATCCGATCACCATCGGTCCCGATAAGCAGGTCGCCGACGCGCTCGAGCTGATGCGAAAATACTCGATCTCAGGCATTCCAATCACGGTTGATGGCAAGCTCGTTGGGATTTTGACCAATCGCGATTTGCGGTTTGAAACCAACACCAAACAGTTGATCAAAGATGTCATGACGAAAGACAAACTCGTCACGGCGGAAGTTGGGACCACGCTTGATAAAGCCAAAGAGATCCTTCAGCGTCACCGTATCGAGAAACTCCCAATTGTCGACAAAGAGGGGCGCTTAAAAGGTCTCATCACGATCAAGGACATCGAAAAAGCCAAAGAGTATCCGCTGGCCACAAAAGATGCGCACGGCCGTCTGGTGGTTGGTGCCGCGGTTGGAATCGATCAGACATCGCGTGAACGGGTGCAAGCCTTGGTTGCGGCCGGATGTGATGTGATCTGCGTCGACACCGCTCACGGACATTCGAAGAATGTGCTTGAGATGGTTGAGTGGGTCTCGAAGTCTTTCAAAGACACAGTTGTAGTTGCTGGCAACGTGGTCACGGCCGATGCGACAAATGCGCTGATGGACCGAGGTGCCGACGTTGTGAAAGTGGGAATCGGCCCGGGCTCGATTTGCACAACGCGGGTTGTGGCCGGAGTTGGCATGCCGCAGATCTCTGCTGTCATCGAATGTTCGGCAGCGGCAAAGAAAAAAGGCAAGACCATCATAGCTGATGGTGGGATCAAGTATTCAGGTGATGTCACAAAAGCGCTCGCGCTGGGTGCATCCAGTGTCATGATCGGAAATCTTCTCGCAGGTGCCGATGAGAGCCCCGGCGAAACGCTGCTCTATCAAGGGCGTACCTACAAAGTGTACCGCGGCATGGGGTCGCTTGGGGCCATGGCGAAGGGCTCTAAGGATCGCTACTTCCAAGGTGATATCATGGACTTTGAAAAGCTTGTTCCGGAAGGTATTGAAGGCAAAGTGCCTTACAAGGGAAGCGCTTCCGCGATCCTGCATCAGCTGGTCGGTGGTTTGAAAAGCGGAATGGGTTACATGGGGTCGCAGTCGATTGCGGACCTGCAGGCAAAAGCCAAGTTCGTTCAGATTTCATCGTCTGGTCTGCGCGAGTCCCATGTTCATGATGTGAGCATCACAAAAGAAGCCCCGAATTATCGTCTGGAATAGCCCCGAGGAGAAATCACACGTGTCATCAGAAGTAAAAACAGATCAGGCGAAATCCGGTTGGAACCAAACCATTGAAGGTGGCTTTGTTGTCTTGGATTTCGGAAGCCAGTTGACGCAATTGATCGCCCGCCGTTTGCGTGAACTTAACTATTACTCAGAACTCCTACCGTTCAACACGCCGATCGAAGAGATCCGCCGAAGAAAGCCAAAAGGCATCATCCTCTCTGGTGGCCCGTCGTCTGTTCATGAAGACGGAAGTCCGAAAGCGGATGTGCGCGCGTTAAACGAGATCGCCCCGATTCTCGGAATCTGCTACGGCATGCAGCTGATCGCACAAGAACTTGGTGGAAAAGTTGAGGCCGCCTCAAGTCGAGAGTATGGACACAACTATGTGTCTTGGAGCGAGCCATTTGCGCCGCGAATTCCACTTTCGCAGCGGGTGTGGATGAGCCACGGTGATGTCGTGAAGGTTCCACCGCCTGGATTTAAAATCGTTGGCGTCAGCGACTCAAAACATGCGGCCGCGATGCGTGGGCCCCGAGCTTGGGCGGTTCAATTTCAACCAGAAGTGGCGCACACGGATCATGGTACGGAAATTTTAAAAGAATTTGCGGCCCATCTCTGCGAAGCAAAGCCGACATGGAGTTCGCACTCTATCGTGGAGCACCTGATTCAAGGTATTCGGGATCGCGTTGGGCCGACCGACAAAGTCCTGTGCGGACTTTCTGGCGGTGTCGATTCGTCTGTGGTGGCCGCGCTTTTGACCAAGGCGCTTGAGCCCTCACGTGTTCACTGCGTGTTCGTGAACAACGGTTTGCTTCGCAAGAACGAGTACGAAGATGTGCTTCGCCAGTATCGTCTGATTGGCCTCAATGTGACGGGTGTCGACGCGGAGGAGCAGTTTCTTTCGGCTCTCGCGGGATTTGAAGAGCCAGAAGCCAAGCGCAAGGCGATTGGGAAGGTGTTCATCGACGTTTTCATGGAAGCGGCAAAAACCAAGGGTGAACATTACGAATGGTTGGCCCAAGGCACGCTCTATCCGGACG
>CAKQVW010000355.1 GCA_934277865.1 uncultured Pseudobdellovibrionaceae bacterium
AAACAGACGACATTGTTCGGTTCCTAAAAATCGAGGCAAAATCCGCCGGCATCCGCCAGCTGACGTCGATGATCAACGACAAGCTCGAGCTCTTCCCGATGGACAAGCTCCTGCAAGATCGTTCCGAGAACCTGCGGCAGCAGTTCTTTGATCACATTCGCACAAATCCGACAAAACCGTTTGTGCAACCGGTTTCCACCTGGGGAGGCCCCACGGGCGGGATCGTGTTTAATGCTTCACGCTCGATCGTGACCGGATCGTATTTCGGGGATCAATCAAGCGACTTTAAAGTCAGCCTTGTTGACCAAGTTTCGGCGGGCGCTCGCATCGGGTACTTCCTTGGCGTCGATGGCTATCCGAAAGTTTTCCCAGGCATCGGTGCAAACTTGTCGGTCATTCGGAGCTACGTTCACGTCCGTCCGATTCCAAGCATGGAAGCCGCTGACAAAAAGTCTTGGAGCGATCTCTTTGTTCCGAAGTTCATGAAAAACCTTGGCGGCATGCTTTCAAACGCTTCCGTCGAAAAGCCCGAAGAGCGTCAAAAAGCGATGACCGACAACATCACCAAGTTTCTGGAGGAACTCAAAGAGGGTGAGAGCTTCACTATTACGGACACCCTGGCCATGGGTGAAAATGCCTCTCTGACTGTCCCCATCACCACGCTTTTGGGCCTAGATCCGGTCTCTTACGCAAGCACAATCGTGCTCGGTGTCTCGGCCAACCAAGTCGTGCTTCGCCGAACGACGTTTAATCGTGAAAACGGCTTCATCAAGATCTATCTGCAAAACATCCAGTCACAAATGGCCGGCGTCTCGTTGGACGTCAACCTCTGGATGAATATCATGCGGCTGAGTTTCGAAAAGAAGTGGGGCCAGGCTCGCACGCGCGCATTCCATTTGGACGAAAAGCCCGCGGACGAAACAAAACTTCGCAACACGATCTTGGCGATGAAGGGCATTCTGGCCAGCAATAACTCGGAGATTTTGGAAGCCAATTTTTATCCCTACGTCCTCAATCACAAGACACAGGCCGATATCTCTCAAGGAAAGTTTCTTTTCTGGAGATGGACCAACATCGAAGAGTGGCACCGCGTGAAGGTACAGCCACCCAAGGACCCCACAAGAGACTTTGACCCGAAGAAGTTCGAACGCACGCTATTTAGCCATCGCATCCTCCAGCGCTCGGGGAAAAACTACTACTCGTTCCTATCGGACGTTTTGGATGGCCTTGTGCAGAACTCAAGTTTCTGGAAGCCAGGCCTCATTGCAGGCGGTGGTGGCTCGAACCCGAAAGATAGCTTTTTTGGAAGCGCACGTTGGACCGTCACCACCACGGAAGCCGAAGTGACAAAAGGCAAAGAAGGAAACCCGGTCACCACTGTTGAAAACTTCTGGGCTGGTTGGGACCTCTCGAAGAAAGATCTCTTCGGAGCACTTGATGACATCGACCGACGAGTTCAAGGACTCGGCCTTGGGTTGCCGCTTGTAAATCGAGACACATTCCACGATATGCGGCGTTTACAGCTCTATGAAATCCGCACGACCTTAATCATCTACGAAGCGGGAATGGAAAAGCTGCGAAAACGGCTTTTGGTTCGAAATGGTGATCGCGGGAATGCCTTCAAACGAATTCTCGGCTGGGACAAGTTCAGCGGCACCGACAAAGAGATCGTGGAAAAGATCCTGATCCCTATGTACGGCAAACAACGTTTCGATGACTGGTGCTACATGCAACGCCAAGCTGGAGAATCAGAGCGCTCCACCGAGACCGGATTCAAAGGCGAAAGTTACTCTTGTTTGATGCCTTGGATGTGGGAAGTTCTGGAATTGCGACGCGCCTATCCTTCGAATCGCGAAGAGCGAGTGAAGTGGGCCACTCGCATGGTGACCCATCTTGAACGGCATCTCGAACTTGCCAAGGTCATCAACTTCATCGGTAAGGACAACCTCTTCTTCCAAGTGAAGATTTCGGGATTCCGCACGCGTGATGAAAATGGCGACACCGCCGACTATCGCTCGTCAACAATCGGAACATTCAACACGAAAGATCGAGCCGGCGTATTTAAGGACTTCACGACCGACTACCACATCACGTCGTCCGAGATGAACGCTAGCTATCTGAGCGAGGGGTTCTAATGAAACGTCTCATGGGCTTCGCACTCTCCGCTGTTTCAAGTCTGATCTTGGCCCCAACCTCGGGATGGGGCGCGCCTCCCCATGCCATGTCCTCTCCCGCCGCTCGCGGCGGATATGAAGCTATTGTCAGCGCGACACCCGGTGGTTCGGTTCAAGAAATCGAGGCCGTGCTTAAGTCGCAGCTGATTTCCAATATTCGCTTCGTCTTTTCACCCGACGAACAGCGCATGCTCAGATCAGTCGGCCGAGTCGCGCTTGCTGAAGCACGAAAGTTCACCATCAAAGACGAGGCCGACTACGCACGTCTGAACGAGCTCATCGTTCGCAGCAGGTGGCGCGTGAAAATCGAGCCGGCGGAGATTCGCTTTCTCATCTCTCAACCAATTCCACAAACAGGCATTGGCGACACAAAGTCCGCAAGACTTTCCGCCAAGTTCGATTCACTACTTTGGGGAATGAAGAACGTCGGTCAACAGATTGCCATTGCACTAGATGATCTCACCAGCCATCTCGTCCATGGCGTCAAAGGTGAAGACATCGGAGTCGACCGAGCACCTAAGGAAAATACGGACCCCGCAAAACGCATCACGATCGCGGTGCTCGACTCGGGCGTCGACTTCGGCCATCCGGAGCTTGGCGATCAGC
>CAKQVW010000356.1 GCA_934277865.1 uncultured Pseudobdellovibrionaceae bacterium
GGGCGAAGACGGTCGCGTCCGGGTCCGCCACCGGAAGCTCGACAAGTATACGTGTGCCCTGAGGTTCGTTTGGCAACGCACGAATAAACCCATTGTGGTCTTCGACGATCCTGCGAACGATAGCGAGACCAAGCCCAGTCCCGCTCTCCTTTGTCGAAAAATATGGTTCAAAGACCCGGTCACGATCCTGCTGCGGGATACCAACGCCGTTGTCATTGATGCTGAGGCGCACAAGTTTAAGTAGGCTATCGTACTGAGTCCGAATTGAAACGCGAGGCTCGACGACGTCCTGAACGGCAGTCACGGCGTTATCCAAAAGATTGATGAGCACACGTTTAATTGAATCTGGATCAAATTTAAATTCGGGCAAGCTAGCGTCGAAATCGAGGGTCAGCACGACATCTTTGTGCGCCACCCTGAAAATTTCCACGGACTCCTCGATGGTCTTCGAGAGTGATCCCATCACGGGACGAGTTTGCGGAAGGCGCGCGAAGTTCGAGAACTCGTTGACAAGATTTTTCAGATCATCGGTTTGCCGTATGATCATTCCGATACAAGACGAAAACACGGGATCCTGAATCTGCGCTCCAAACTTCTTTTCTAGTCTCTGCGCGGAAAGCTTGATCGGAGTCAGAGGGTTTTTAATTTCATGTGCGATCCGCCTTGCAACTTCGGTCCACGCCGCTGCTCTCTGCGCATTGAGGAGCATGGTGAGATCGTCGAAGACAAGGACTTTGCCCAGTTCGTGGCCTTTTTCATCTTGTAGGAGTGCCAGGTTTACTTGTAGTGGCATCGTGCGCCCGCCAACTTCGATACGAAGTTCACGCTGGAAGTTAACAAAACCGTGGCTCCGCATTTGACTTAGAAGCTCGCTATAAAGCGCAAGGTGTTCTTTTGGAAGCACCTCTGCGACCGACCGACCGACGTATGCATTGGGGTCAATATGAAGAAGTTCCGCCGCGTGATGATTGATTGTTGTGATGCGCTCGTCTTGATCCACTGAGACGACACCGGTCGTGACATTCGATAGAACAACCTGAATATACCGACTGTGCTCATCCAGACGCTCAAGCGTGTCGGTTAGGTTTTTATTTGCCTCCAAAACTTCGCGCTTGGAGCGATCAAGATGGCCAACCATCTGGTTAAAGCTTGCAACTAGGTGATTGATCTCCTTTGAGCCAGAACGAATCCCGACAGGCTGATAGTCCCCTTTTGCGATTCGCCTAGTTGCAGAGCCGAGAAGCTCCAAGGGTATCGAAAGCTCACGCGCCAAATGAAACCCGAACCAGCTAGCGCATAGAAGGATGACCAGCGTCATCAGAGAGAGGATAATCAAGTAGATTGATTTAATCGGGTACTCAAGCGGGTTCACATTGCGGAACTCTTCATGAGCGGCCGAAATGTCATCGATCTTTGAAATCAATGAAATTGGGATGAAGGTTGAAACAACAATCGCGCCCCGCTCGCTCTTTCGTTCGACGGGAACGATCACGCGCACGAGATTTCCCTCGCCGAAATGGTGAATGATGCTGGACTCGGCCCGACTAGCTACTCCGGCTCTCAAAAACTCGAGCGATACCGGAGGAACTTTGGGTATCGATTCGTCCGGCGAAATCGCTCCGACGCGCGCAGCAAGAAGCCCCGGATAGTATTCCACCGAGTCCAGATTGTAGCGCGAGCGCGTGGCTTCGACAATTCGGCCAGCAGGCCCGCCCTGTTTCGCAAGCTCTTGCGCGATCAGCTTCGCGAAGTGGAAGTTCTTTTTCTTCGCAGAGAAGACATATTCCCGATTCACCTCGAGCGAGTTTTTCAGAACCGAGGCCATGCGCACCGAGAACCACTTGTCGAAACTCGAATTGATATAGAACACAGAAACCAAGAACATGAGCGCCGTCGGAATGGATGCGAATGCGACGAAGGCCGCGATCAGCTTGCCTTTTAGAGAACTCCCAACGACCCGGCCGCCGTTTTCGACAAAGACCTTAACAACGTTTCGGAAGATCAGAAAGAAAAGCAACAGCAGCAAGATGATGTTGAAATTAACCAGACCGAAAAAGAAAATTGAGTGAACAAATGGAAGTTGTTGAGAGATTCCAACTAGCTTGATTTCAACCAGCGTCAGAACAACGAAGAGGACCGACAGACCAATGATGACCGCAATCTCACGCTTTCGTTTCTTAAATTCTTTTGGCGCCAGCTGATCAAACTGCATTTACTTCTTCTTAAGTTTCTTAAGCGCTTTGAGAAGGTTTGCCATCTCGACGGCAGCCTCTGCGGCTTCTTCCCCTTTGTGACCATGATGCCCGCCGACGCGAGCCATCGCCTGATCCAAATTCTCCGTTGTCAGAATCCCAAAGACAACCGGCTTTCCGGTTTCTAGCTGGAGATGCGTGCATCCTCGCTCAACGGCGGTGCAAACCATTTCGTAGTGAGTCGTCTCACCGCGGATCACACAACCAAGCGTGACGACGGCGTCGACTCCAGACTTTAGAAGAGCTTTGGTCGCCGTCGTGATTTCAACGGCACCGGGCACGCTGACGACAGTGATGGCCTTGCTCGGAACATTTAGTTCGGCAAGTCTCTTGAGAGCGCCCGATTCGAGGCGCGACGTGATTTCGCTATTGAATCTTGCGGTGACGATCCCGACACTGAGTTTTGCGCCATCGAGCTCACCGCGCAAAGCACGAGCCGAGGACTTGCTGTCGTTTTTCAATTGCTTAGATGTTCGTTTCATCAGAATTCCTAGTCCTCTGTCGATTCGTAG
>CAKQVW010000357.1 GCA_934277865.1 uncultured Pseudobdellovibrionaceae bacterium
CCCCTAAGTCAGTCCTTACTTTTGAAGAAGTGCAGGATACGGCGATCAATCAGGTTCGGAATATGGCCTTGGATGTTGAAGAAGTCCGTCGAAGCTTAAAAGATGCGCGCTCAGTTTTTGTCTACGGTCACTCGTTTGGTGGGTTGGTTGGGTTGCTGTATTCAGGGCTTTTCCCTGATCGGGTATCGGGTTTGATCTCTCACTCCTCACTTGCTGACTATGGGCTCATCCGACGCCTTTCGCGTCAGAGCGAGGACTTTTCTCAAAGCCAACTGAGTCAGATATTCGAAAATGCTCTCGTCCAAATCGGAGTTCCTGGCGAAATGGAAATTTATCGGACATTGATTGAGCAGGCCGAAAAGAAAGCTGCTCGAGGTGAGATCGTTGTTGTCCGAGAGGGAGAGCGGTGGACGGTAGGACCCCATGATCTGCGTCTGATGCTTGCTGAGATTCTCATGGATACTCTTGAAAGATCGAAGGAGTTCTTGCGGTCGATAGTTGAAGGAACGAGCTTGGCTACGAACCAACTGCTGGAGAGATGGGAACAAATTGTACGGCATGATTCGCCAGATCTTAGGAATGTCCTCTATTGTTCGGAGTTCCTGACTGATGTCGAGCTTCGGCATCGCCTTGTTAAACAAGAAGGAAGTCTGAGAGACTTTCTCTGTTCGAGGTATAAGATCATCAATCGGCCGGATCCAATTGATTTCGTCAAAATTCAACAAAGTGTTAAGGCGCCGGTTTTGGTGGTCTATGGTCGCTACGACTTTGTGACTCCTGCCGATTACACTTTGAGTGGGTTTCATAGATTGTATCGAGTGCAGTTCAAGGAGTTGAGTCGATCAACCCACTATGGCTATCAAACGGAACAAGACTCCTTGGTTCAAGCGATTACAGAATTCGCGACCCCCACTCGATGAAGGCTAGTCGGTAGTTTCTGGAACAGAAGATGAATCTTCTCGCTTCAAAACGATCGGTTTTTAATCTGGTCGGCGAGGTTGGCGATGAAGAGGTCGGCATTGACGAATTCGAGCGTGCTGTCGCGAAGTTTGACAGTGGTCTTATTTGCTATCGGTGCGATTGCATTTTCGGCGACGCTTTCGGCTTGCTCGAAACCGGACCCGGTATCGAACCTGGCGATCACGGATTTCAGCGTTTCGGACCTTGAGAAACCAAACTCCGTTCGCGATCTCGAAGAAGGCAGTGAGGAAGAGGACAGTGAAAGTGAAGCGGCCGAGGGGCTGGACACACATGTAGCGGCGGCACCTGTCGCGGCCGCGCCAGAGGCGACTCGTCCTGTCGGTCAACAAGTAGATCCTCGTGCTCAAACTGTCAGACCCGCGACTCCCGCAAAGCCCTATGCGCAGGCGATTGAGATTCTCTCTGGTCACTCTACTCATCAGCTAGTGGGCGAGCCATGGGGCTCGGTCAAAGGCATGACGATGTTTCGCGGAAACCCGTCTCGCACCTACTACGGCACGGGACCGGTTCCTCGTACTCAGCCAAAAACCATGTGGCGTTATCCAGATAAACCGATGTGCGCGGAATCTTGCGTCGGGAAATCTTGTAAGCAGTGGTGTGGTCTCGGATGGACAGGGCAGCCAGCCGTATATGAACGAGCTGATGGCGTAACGGAAGTTATCTTTGGTGCGTACGATCGCCAGGTTCATTTTGTCGACGCGGCCACAGGTAAGCCGACTCGTCCGCCGTTTCCTACGGGCGATATCATCAAAGGTTCGGTCACGGTCGATCCGGATGGATTTCCGCTTCTCTATTTTGGATCACGCGATAACAAGTATCGTATTCTCGCTCTTGATCGCGATGTTCCAACAGAACTCTTTCACTTAAACGGCAACAAGGTTCGTCGTCGCCTTTGGAATGACGATTGGGATTCCAACGGCGCGATTGTCAGCGATCGACTCTTTATTGGTGGTGAGAATTCGTGGTTCTACGTGGTGAAACTCAATCGCGGTCGCGATTCGCAAGGGAAAGTGAAGATCGATCCCGTTGTTGAAATTGAAATGCCGGGCTGGACCGAAGAGATGATGAAGATGCTCCATCCAGAAAAGCGCGACACGATGGTGTCGATCGAAAGCTCTCCGGTTGTCATCGGTAACCGTGCTTACTGGACGAACTCTGGCGGCATGGTTGTCGGAATCGATTGGACGAAGGTGAGAAACAAACAAGCTGACATCGTCTTCACGTTCTGGACAGGTGATGACGTCGACTCGACCCCAGTTGTCGATGAAAAAGGTCATCTCTACATTTCCGTACAAAAAGAGCTTGAGAACGGACGAAGCAGTCGTGCCTCACGAGAGCGTGTCGAGGAAATCGGGCAATTGATCAAGCTTGATCCGATGAATCCCATGAATCCGCTTATCTGGTCGGTTGCGATTCCATCAAAACGTCAGGGTGACAAAGGCGGGATCTGGTCGACACCAGCATTGGATTTAAAACGAGGTCTTTTGATCGTGACAACTCATCCGGGAGACCTCTTGGCCGTGGACCGCAACACAGGCCGCGAGATGTGGCGAACACGCCTTGGTCACCACGAGTGGTCTTCGCCGCTAGTTATTGGCGACAGTCTCGTCGTCGGCCGTTGTCTTCACTCTGGTGTTCAGGCATTTGATCTCGGTGCTTATGGCCCTATTGGAGGCCCGGGTTCCAGCGGGCCGGTACCGCCGACTCTTTGGACCACGCAAGCGCCTCGCGGCTGTGTCGAGTCGACTCCCACGATGTGGCGTGGTCGTCTCTACGT
>CAKQVW010000358.1 GCA_934277865.1 uncultured Pseudobdellovibrionaceae bacterium
CTTGGTTCGTGAACGACTTCGACATCACAAACGACGGGTGACCAGTTGCGCAGCCGAGGTTCACGAGGCGACCTTTTGCCAAGACGATGATCTCACGACCATCCTTCATCGTGTGGATGTCGACCTGAGGTTTCACTTCACGCATGTCAGAGTTTTTGTTCAACCATGCCATATCGATTTCGATATCGAAGTGACCGATGTTGCAGACGATCGCGCGATGTTTCATCATCGAGAAGTGCTTCTCTGTGATGATGTCGCAGCAGCCAGTCGCCGTGACAAACACATCACCCACTTTTGCTGCCTCTTCCATCGTCGTGACTTCAAATCCTTCCATCGCCGCCTGAAGCGCACAGATAGGATCGATTTCTGTGACCAGAACTCGCGAACCGTAAGAGCGCATCGAGTGCGCGCATCCCTTACCCACATCGCCGTAGCCAGCAACAACCACGACTTTACCAGCAAGCATCACATCTGTGGCGCGCTTGATCCCGTCCGCAAGTGATTCCCGGCAACCGTAAAGATTGTCGAACTTCGACTTCGTGACCGAGTCGTTGACGTTGATAACCGGAAGCTTCAGGAGACCTTTTGCGGCCATTTTCTCGGCATTGTGAACACCGGTTGTGGTCTCTTCGGTGATGCCAAGAAGCTGTTTCACGCCTTCTGCAAAGCGTGGCTCGTGCATCATGTTGGTGAGGTCACCACCGTCGTCCAAGATGAGATCGTAGCCCTCTGGCCCCCAACCCGTGATCGATTGCTCAACACACCAGTTGTATTCGTCTTCCGTTTCACCCTTCCAAGCGAAAACCGGGATGCCAGCTGCAGCGATGGCCACGGCTGCGTGGTCCTGAGTCGAGAAGATGTTGCAGCTCGACCAACGAACCTTGGCTCCCAGCGCTGTCAGAGTCTCGATGAGCACAGCTGTTTGAATCGTCATGTGCAAACAACCCGTGATGCGAGCTCCTTTGAGAGGCTGTTTGGCACCATATTCTTCGCGTAGAGCCATCAGGCCCGGCATCTCCGTCTCAGCAAGGCGGATCTCTTCACGTCCCCAGCGCGCAAGCTCTTCGAAGACCTTCGCGTCTTCCATCGCGGCTTTGCAAACGCGGTAATCTGGTTTTCCGTCTTTCGTCTTCGCAACGTGCGAAAGTGCATTCGTCATTGTTTTAGTCCCAGTTGTTGTTGTGGGTGCGCTAGTGCCTGCATCAAGTGCCATTTCACAAGCCTTTCCGTATATACTTCTATATTTCTATCTATTTCATTTTGTCGCTGATGCAAGACCGTATGCGAACGCCGCCCAGCCGGTCAAGCAACAGGTCTCGCTTCGAACAGCTTTAGGCGTCAGGCTTTAAGGAAACTTGCATTAGGGAACGGTCAGGATCTCAGGCCCGGTTTCGGTGATCAGCACAGTGTGCTCAAATTGCGCCGAAAGGCACTTATCCGCCGTGATGTACCAGAATATCTTAGAGTCCGGGATCGCAAATTCGATCATGTCGGCGTCCGTCTCGTTTAACATTGGCTCAACTGTGATCGTGCCACCCGGCAACAGCCGGTCGCCACGGCCCTTTTTGCCGAAACTAGGAACAAACGGATCCTCGTGAAATCCACGCCCGATGCCGTGCCCGCCGATTTCTTCCACCACGAAGAAGCCATTCTTCGTCGCATACTTGTTGATAGCAAAACCAATGTCGCCCGTGGTGCCAAAGGGTGTGATGGCCTCGATTCCCTTTTCCATCGCCTTTTTTGCCGCCTCGGTGATCTTGCGAGCGTTTTCCGAAACCTCACCCACATAAAACGTCGCCGAGGTGTCGCCATGAAAGCCGTCCAGCAGACACGTGACATCCACATTCACAATATCGCCTTCTTTCAAGACCTCCGCACCGGGCACTCCATGGCAGATCACGTGATTCACGGATGTACAGATCGACTTCGGATACCCTTTGTAACCAAGTGGCGCGGGCTTGGCACCGTGACTGAGCGTGAAGTCGTAGGCAATTTTATCCAGCTCGTCTGTCGTGATCCCGGGGCGAACGAATTTACCAGTGTGTTCAAGGCATCGCGCTGCGAGCTTTCCCACTTTGGCCATGAGCTGAATTTCTTCTTTGGTCTTGATTGTCATGCACCGATTCCTATCACAGTCTCGCCGCAAAGACACGCGGCACGTGACCCGCAGTCCATTTGAAAATAGCCCCAAAAAACAAAAGCCCCAGCCTAGAAAGGCCGGGGCCAAGTTTTAAAGGCTTATGAGGCCTTTAAAATTACTTCGAAAGGTGCTTCGAAGCGAACTTTGTGAGTTCGAACATAGTGACAGTTTTCTTGCCACCGAAGATTGGCTTCAGTTTGTCGTCAGCGTGGATCATGCGACGGTTAACTTTGTCTTGCAGACCATGCTTGTGGATGTAGTCCCACATTTTCTTTGCGACTTGTGGGCGTGGAAGTGGCTTCGAGCCAACGATTTCAGCGAGTTGCGCGCTTGGAGTCAGCGGAGCCATGAACGCTGCGTTTGGCTTGCGCTTTGTTTTTGCTTTTTTTGGAGCGGCTTTTTTAGTCGCTTTTTTTGGAGCGGCTTTTTTAGTCGCTTTTTTCGCTGCTTTCTTCGTGGCTTTCTTTTTTGCCATCGTTCTTACTCCTTAAGGCCGTTGATTCGGCACTTGTTAGTTTGTTCGATTCCCTCGACACCTAGGATGATGAGCCGACTCTCAAGCGCTTGTCCAAAGAAAAATGCAAAAAAATCAAAAATTCTCCTAGGGGAACCCCGGGC
>CAKQVW010000359.1 GCA_934277865.1 uncultured Pseudobdellovibrionaceae bacterium
CGTGGCCATAGTCAAAGATGTGATTGTTCGCGATGTTTAAAACATGAAACCCAGCCTGGCGGAGATCGCGCGCGAGGCGGGTAGGGCCGCGAAACGCAAAGCAGAGCCCGTTTCCGGACTTGCACTTGTGGCTGGTCAACTCTCGGTCACAGAGAGTGCCTTCGTAGTTCCCAAACATCACGTCGGCTTTGCGGGTTTCGTGCTGAATCGCCTGCAGAAAATTGAAGTTGGGAACTTGGTTGTTTGGTGCGTTGCCCAGCATCGTGTCGCCGACCGCACGAATTCGAATCACCGCCTGTTCAGAGGCTATGGCCGTGGTGGCAAACAAGACGCCCGAGGCGATTGCCAAGAAGAAAGTCGTCGCCGTGGCGGCAAAAGGGGATCGCAATAGAGGCGTTTGCATACGTCTCAACTATGCAGGAATCGGCTCAGTGAGTGTTCGATAGCCTATTCGAACTGGGAGCGATTTAGGCCCTTTTGATAGCGAAACCCGGCCGTCGGGCAAGAAAAGATTTTATCCCACGATGCCCAAAAGCCGCTATGGCAAACTGCCCAAACTTTTGACGATCAAGAAGTTTCCTCAATTGGAAAACGCTTTGAGTTTTTCCTCGGGGGACTTCTCTTTTTCAAGAGACTTCGCGAATGCGAGGAATCGAACAGGATCCCTTCCGAGCTTTTCAAATGCGCGTTGGAAGTCGGTAAGGTCGTAAACATAAAGTCGCCACGCCAACAGCGAGGCGTTGTTGAGAATCTCCGGGGAGAGATCTTTGCGAAGCCGATCGCGGTAGCGAGCGTTTTTCATGTGGGGAGCCAATGTTTCATCAAAAGCCACCTGAATCTTCTCAAAGCGCTTTTTTCGGCGCTCCAAAAAGTCGGGCGCGGTTTTGTTGGGCTCCGCCTCGTACCATTTTCGCAGATCATCTATCTCGCGTGATATGAACTGAGAAAACTTCTCTTCGTCAGAGCGATTGTCGCTCGCGGCTTTCAAGGTTGCGCTGTCATCTCCCTCTTTGGATTTGAAAAATAGCTCGGCACCGATATCTCCAAAAAACGTTGCGAGCCGTTCGTTGAAGTCTGCTTCCGATTTAATGTAAATCGTGGCGTGCACGGTTTCGTGAATGATGAGATTCACGAGATCGTAGTCCGTGTAGCGAAGCATGCTCGACAAGATCGGATCTTCGAACCAGCCAAGTGTCGAATAGGCGCTCGCGCCGCGAACATACGTGTCGTAGCCTTTTGCCTCCATGTTTCGCGCCTCGGTCTTGGCCAGCTCGGGATCAAAGTAACCTTTGTACGGAATATGGCCGACGATGGGAAACCACCACCGGTAGAAGGTGAGCTCGTCCCGTTTGGCGGCGGAAACGACATAAGAGACGTAAGGGCGATCAAGGTAGACAAACGATGTGTAGTTATCGGTTTTTTTTAGTCCAAGTTTTTTTTCGGCGAACTCTTTGGCTTCCAGTGCCAAGCGAAGCTTTCGTAAGTCGTCAGGTGACTGGGCGCGGTCGGTCTCAGGCGAGTTAAGAATTTTTTCGATCGATTTTCGGCTGAGAAGAAGATCGGCTTGTGACCAAGCACTGCGCAAGACATAGCCAGCTTGGCAGCCGGTTGTGGCGACGAGCAGCGCCGCCCAAGCCAACATCCGTAGCGACACCCGCTGCTGCACCCTTAAAACAGCCAAGTCAGTCCCACTCGTCCGGCGTAGTCGATGGTCACCGGCGTTTGCGAAACCGGGCGACTTGTCCAGGCTTCCAGGCCAACTTTTAGCGACCATTCTTTTGTGAGGCTCAGCTTGAAGCCAACACCCGCACTCGGGACAAGCGCAGGAGGGTCTTCGATGGGGGCTGCGCTATAGACGACGTTGTTGAGCCAAGTTTGGCTCACGATGCGTTTTTCTACGATGTAAACGCCCCCCACTTTGACATAGGGGCGAAGAGTTGACTCTCTCGTGCCCATGGTGAGCACGAAATCGAGGCCCATCATTTTGTAATACATGTTTGTCAGCTGACCATTGGCTTCGCCTTCGCCAATCATTCTGCGGTTGATGCCGTCCGTGTAGCTAAGCTCCAATGCCGAGCTTTCATCGAAATAGTAGGAGAGGGAGCCTGTCAGCGACTGCGATTCATCGTAGGCCTTCTCGCCGATATTGGATTTCTTGTAGCTTCCCGAAACACCGACTTCAATGAAACCGGCGTTTGCCGTTTCTGCAAACATCGCCACAAGAAGGGAAAATGCCAGAGTCGTGAACGCGAACTTCAAACACGTTTTCATACTCTCATTTTACCTCAGAGCGCCGCTTCGATTGCGTCCAGATGAGACGAGCACGCGACAAAGGTCCTGCTGGGCGAGAACTGGTGGTCACTCAATGTCCTGCTCTGCGGCTTTGTCGGTTTTTGATGCGCGTGCGACGGCAGGCAAGTTGTCGACACTAAAGGAATAAAGCAGGCGAATCGTGCCGTCTGCCTTGACCATCTCGCGAGGTGGGTTGGGAATCATGCGCGCCTCACGGAAGGCCAAGATCGGTGCCGCATCGAGATCCTTGGAGCCGGAGGTTTGGTGAACCAGCGCCCGCATGAATTCACCTTGTCGATTGAGAACGATCTCGATGTTTGTGAGGAACTCATTTTTGCCGACGGCCACATCGCCACCGCCGTAGATCGCGGCTTTGACATAGCGAACCCAGCGATGACGAATCTGTTCTTCCACACGCGCATAGAACGTGTAGTAGACAAAACGGTCTGTGTTAAGTGCAGTGA
>CAKQVW010000360.1 GCA_934277865.1 uncultured Pseudobdellovibrionaceae bacterium
GTCGTACTCCAATGAGCGCAAGGCCGCGGAATTGTCGATGGCTCCGCCAGCGACATTGGTACTTGGGACTCCCGTGGTGAAGTCGAGCCTTGCTGGTGCACCGGATGCGTCTGACGAAGTTCCGTTTCCAGATGACAATGAACGCCTCGAGTTTTTGGGCGATGCCGTTTTAAGTGCGAGTCTTTCGGCCAGACTTATGCGAGAGTTCCCGTTTGATCCCGAAGGGACGCTTTCGAAACGTCGAGCAAGCTTGGTCAACGAAGAACGATTGGCCTTAATCGCCAAACGGCTAAGGCTTGATGAGATGTTGAAGCTCGGAAAGGGCGAAATTAAAACCGGCGGCGCGACGAAACCCAGGATCCTCGCTTGCGGCTTAGAAGCCCTGATAGGTGCTATTTTTCTAGATTCGGGATTCGCAGAGGCGGATCGCACGATCGGCGTTCTGTTCAAAGATGAGATTGATGGGATCAAGTCGTCGAATCTCGATTTCGAGCGGGACTATAAAACCAGGCTTCAGGAGTACTGCCACCTGAAGCATGGAACACCGCCTGTTTATCTGTTGGTAGGGGAATTTGGTCCCGCTCACGCAAGAGGGTTCCGTGTCACCGTGAAGATTGGCGACCAGGAACTTGGTACGGGCGAAGGACGAAGTAAAAAAGCGGCTGAACAAGAAGCCGCCAAAGTGGCGCTATTAGACGTCGAAAAAGAGAAAGCTGGTTCCGTATGACGAAGACAGGGAAAAACTATCGCGCAGGCTTCGTCGCGCTGCTTGGTCAGCCAAACGCTGGCAAAAGCACGTTGTTAAATGCGCTATTGGGAGAACAGATCTCGATTGTATCGGAAAAGCCGCAGACCACACGCTCGCGCGTGCACGGCATCTGGTCGGATGCCAACGCTCAGATCGTTTTTGTGGATGCGCCTGGAACGATAGAAAGCACGTCGGGCATTAATACGTATCTGAAAGAGGAAATCAGCGACGTCGTCAACAAAGCTGACGCGGTTTTGGTGGTGCTGGCAGCTGACACGGAAGAGGACTCGGCGAGAAAGCTTCTCGCGATCGCAAAGGACTCAGGCAAGCCGTTTCAGGTGATTATCAACAAGTCGGACCTGTTAAAGGGAGATCGGTTGCCGAAATCCTGGCCGGCACTGCTTGAAGACAAAATCGAGGTTGTGGCGGTTTCGGCTCTGAAAAAATCTAAGGAAGCGGGAAAAGAGGTCATCGCACGCCTGATTCCGTTGATGCCGGAAGCCGAGGGGCCACTCTTTGATGAAGAGCTTCTCACGACCGAGAGCATGCGAAAGCTTGCGGCCGAGTTTGTGCGGGAGGCCTGCTTTCATCACACGCGCCAGGAGATTCCGTACGGGCTTGCAGTGCGAGTGACAAAGTACATCGATCCAAATGAGTCGGCAGAGGCCGAGTCGGATGTGACGAAGATCTACTGTGAAATCATCGTCGAGAAACCGGCTCACAAGGGCATTGTGATCGGCGCTAAAGGTGCAAACTTAAAAAAAATCGGTAGCGATGCGAGAAAGTCGATCGAAAAGATCCTCGGCTCGCGCGTCTATCTCGATCTTCATGTCGATGTGCGAGAAGGTTGGACAAAGAACAAGAGAATCTTGAAGGAGCTGGGTTATGTCGTCGTCAAAGAGTGAGTCGCTCTTTCAAAGTTATCGCCCGACGTCACGGGTTGCGATTATTGGCCGTCCAAACGTAGGGAAGTCGACACTGTTCAACTACCTAACGGACTCCAGAAAAGCCGTGGTGAAAAACCAACCAGGTGTCACGCGCGATATTCTCATCGAACCAGGCGAAGTCTGGGGCGTGAAGTTTGACGTGATCGACACGGGTGGTCTCACGGAGGCTTCGGACCTTTTTTCGCAGCTGATTCGTGAGCAAGTCGTCGAGTTTTTGGGGAGTGTCGATCATCTGATCGTGGTGATGGACGGTCGGGCTGGACTGCTGCCGGAAGATCGCGACATCATTCGGATCGCCAAAGAGACAGGTAAGCCATTTCTCTTGGCGGTCAACAAGGTCGATCGCAGCCACGATCTCGAACTGGCAAAGGCCGAGTTTTATGAGTTTGGCGTCGACGTTGTTGCGACCAGCTTTGAGATGCGCTTGGGACTAGATGAAGTTCTTGAGTGGATTGTGTCACAGGTGAAAAAAACCGAGAACACGGTCCGCGAAGGTTTAAAGCTGGCGATGGTTGGAAAACCCAATGTCGGTAAGAGCTCGCTCTGCAATAGTCTTTTAGGAGAAAATCGTCTGTTGGTCTCGCCGGTGGCGGGCACCACGGTCGACTCGGTAGACACCGAGCTGGTCTACGAAGGGCGGAAGTTTGTCTTGGTGGACACGGCTGGTCTTCGTCGAAGCGCCAAACGTGAAGAAGACATTGAGATCATTGCGGCCTTTAAGTCGCAAGATGCAATTCATCGCGCGGATCTGGTTTTGTTGGTTGTGGATGGCAACATCGGACCGACCGACCAAGACGCCAAGATTTTGGAAAGCTGTTTGGAATCACACAAAGCCGTCATCGTGGTCGCCAACAAATCGGATGTGGCCGAGCGTGAGATTCCACAATATCGCAAATGGTTTCAATCGCGAGTTGAATCGGAGTTCCACTTCTTCCGTGACGTACCCGTTGTTTACACGTCGGCAAAAACGGGACGTGGCCTAAGAGAACTCTTTGAGATGATCGCCGAAATGGAAGAGAAGCTTGCGATTCGGATTCCGACAAGTGAGCTCAATGAC
>CAKQVW010000361.1 GCA_934277865.1 uncultured Pseudobdellovibrionaceae bacterium
GATACTGACACTTCCACATTTCCTCGCGGAATTTTGCCAAATACAAGTGAAGACAGGTGAGATTGAACCCGCCAAAGCCAAGTCCGCTTGACACGGCGGAAACTTCGGCTAATTTCAGGGGTTTATGCTAGGCGGCAAAAGTGCGGCCTTTGGAAAGAGGATCTAGATCATGGCAGCAAACTCAGCAGATGGATCAAGTCAGGCCCCGAAGATGGATCGTCTCCCGATCACAATCAAGGGAAAGATCAAGCTTGAGGAAGAACTCAAACGTCTGCTCCAGGTGGAGCGTCCAGCTGTTGTTCGTGCGATCGAAGAGGCGCGCGCGCACGGTGATATCAGTGAAAACGCGGAATACGATGCAGCAAAAGAGCGTCAATCTCTGATCGAAGGTCGTATCGCTGAGATCCAAGGTCACCTGGCAGGGGCCGAGGTCGTGGACCCTTCAAAACTCTCGGGCGACCGCGTGGTTTTTGGTGCGCATGTTGAGCTGATCGATACCGAGACCGAAGAAAAATCCAGCTACCAGATCGTCGGTGTCGACGAAGCGGACGTGAAGGAAGGACGTGTGTCTATTCTTTCTCCGATCGCGCGTGCCCTGATTGGCAAACGTGTTGGCGATATCGTCACCGTTCGCAGTCCAAAGACCGACAAAGAATACGAAATCACAAATCTCTTTTTCCGGTAGGCTATGAGCGTGCGTCGAGCCGAAGAAGTGTCAGAGCAAGGAGGTCTACGATGGATGATCGTGGGTCTCACTCTGGCGGTTCTCCTGGGCACGCTCGTTCGCCTGATGGTGGCGCCTCACAAAGTTGAGATGGCCATTCGGGCGCAAATTGAAAAATCAGAATTCCAAGGACAGATAGGTTTTCGCAAAGCCGAGGTTGAGTTCGCCAGCGGACCGTGGCCGGATTTTGCGTTGGTGCTGACCGACGTTCAGTGGCGCCCGATGGCCGCCTGCGAAAGCGAAGGCGCTCATCGCATGGACGCGCCGATGCGAGCGGCGGCAGTGCGGCTTCCGTTGAGATGGTCGAGTCTGCTTCGTGCCGAGTTTGCTATGGGGCGCATTGCTGCACAGGACTTGGTCGTCGATCTCGATGAAGTTAAACGACGATGTCCAAACGATGCGGAGCACGTCAGTGCCCCCACCGCGGTACCAAGCGCGGAGGCTGAGGCATCGACGTCACCTTCGCCGGCAACGTCGCTCAGTCTCTATCAAGAGAGTGAGCTCAAGAATCTCAGCCGCGTGCTTTCGGGAATATCTGTGGATCATGCGGAACTTTTTTTCGAAGGCCGAATGAAAAGCGTCGTGCTTGAGAACTTGCGAGCCAGCGTGAAGGCCAAGGGCCTCGACATTTCGACTTTGGTTCGCATTCCGCCAGCGACGGTGTTTGGAGAGTCGCTACCGGCCTTCAGCGTGAAGGGGACGGTGCAGCCCAGCGAAATTTTGGCAGAGGCGAGAGCGGACCTCAACGAAGGAACCCTGGAAGCAAGTGCCGTGTTGAAGCCCGTCGTCTCCGCGCGTGGAAGCCGCGAACTCGACACCGCAATCAAACTTTCCGTCAGCAATTTGCCACTTTCGATGATGACGCCACTTTTGGTGAAGTCGAGCATTGTGCCCAAAGGGTTTCAGCCACGTTTTGCCTGGCTGGACTGCAACGCTGAGATCAAAGGGATCTTCAGTCGCTTGATGGTAGACCATCCGTTGACGGTTTCGCCGTGCGAGATCTCCGGACAAGTGGGAAAGCTGCGTGTGGAGAAGGCGACGCGTGAAGCAAGCGGTGTTTGGCACCCGTTTGTGGTGGGCGCAGAAAACGTCGAGCTTGGAAAGGTTCTTGAAACCTTCCAGCTGCATGGCGCCCCCGGAGTGTTCTCGGAGTACGGCAAGTTTAGCGGAAACGTCGAAGTTAAAAATCCCGACGAGTTTTCCTTTCTTGGATCGACAAGTGGCATGGTGGTTCGTTTCGCCGGTGGCGGCGAAGGCACGGCTTTGCAAACAATTGGCATCGGCAAACTCGCCGTTTTGGGAAATGGGAACACGATCCGTGCAGAAGCCGAAGACTTTCATCCCGAAGGCGGGGAGGCGCAGCTGAGTCTCGAGGCCGAGCATAACTTGCGAACGGGCGATACAGAGTTTCAATTTGATCTCTCGCGATTGAAATTCAATTCGCGCGTGGAAAAGGTTTTGTTCACGGGCTCCGTGGCCGAGATTTCAGGGAAGGCCAGCGGGCTCGTGCAAAACGAAAAGCTCAAACGTTTGCGTGCCACCTTGGGTTTCAAGGGTGTGCAGGGAACTGAGTTTCATTCTTCCGAAATGCGGCTCGAGGCGCGGCTTGATGCCAAACAGGAAGGGCGGTCGGTTACCGAATTTGAGCCGATCGAGATCGTGGCCAAAGCTCCGGTTGTGGAAGTTCCAAAGTCGGGATTTTTGTTTCGGATTCTGCGGCCGGCATTTTTGGGCTGGAGCGGAGTTGAGTCGCAAGATGGAAAGACGGTGGTGATGAATCACGCGACCGTGCGAGGCAAACTTTTGGGATCTGGATTCCGGTGGTCAGCGGCGCAGGCCTCGGTCGGACCTAGCATGACGTTGTACAGTGAGGGCCAGGTGTTTCGCGATCAGGTGCTTGAGGCGAAGATTGAGTCCAAGTTCCCTTCGACCAGTCGACTGGCTTGGCAAGTGAGTGGCACTTGGCGACGTCCGTTGTTTGCTGTGGCCAATGAAGACT
>CAKQVW010000362.1 GCA_934277865.1 uncultured Pseudobdellovibrionaceae bacterium
TGAGCAGTTTCACCAAATTTACAGAATCCAAAATCTGGGACTCAAGAAGATCCGTATCGTCTGAAATTGGCGTCGCAAGTTGCTTTTGAGTGGCAATAGATTGAATAAATTCGAAAATCAAATCACGATCGGTACTCATCTTCCCCTCTCGGATTGCTGTTCGAGATATCTTTTTTTGAGGGCCGCTTTGTCCGTCTTTCCATTCTTGGTCAGCGGTATGGAGGCTACTTGGATGTAGAGGCTGGGATGCATGTGTGAAGGTAGCTCGGATTGACAGATTTTTCGAAGCTCCTCAATGGCACTTTTCTCGCTTATAGGATGCTGGTCAGCTGTATTGGTGAGTTTAAAAAAAGCCACGATTCGTTCGGAAGGTTGGTCGAACGTGCAAACAACTTCCATCGCGAAGCCGTTTGTCGCAAGTCGGCTCTCAATTTCAGAAAGCTCCACGCGATGGCCCTGAATCTTAATCTGGTCATCGAGTCGAGAGATCCAATAGTACAATCCGTTGCCGTCAGATCGCACGAGATCGCCAGACAAATACTCGCCTCGATTACGTAAAGTAGGGGCGGGGTCATTTAGGAGATAAGCAAACTGCGTGACCTGGGGTCCAGAGATGACAAGTTCTCCGATATGTTCCGCAGAGTCTGATTCATCGCGGACCACCGGTTGGATATCAAATTTCATTTTTCCTATAGGGCGGCCAATTGGAATCGGATCGGCGGGAGTACAACCGGGAGCCATGCTAAAGCAGCTGCAGGCAACCGTCGCCTCGGTGGGCCCATAGAGGTTATGAACACTCGTCCCTGGATTACAGCGCTGCCATTGTAGAACCTGATAGGCGTCGAGCTTTTCACCGCAAAAAAGGATGTGTCTCAAAGAAGGGAAGTCGCCCGCTTTGAGATATCCTGCTTCGGCCAACAGCCCTGTCATTCTTGGGACTAACATGGCGATTGAGACGCCGTTCTTCAGTTGTTCTCCGGGCGCAATTCGTTCCAGCGTGGGAGGGGTAATTCGAACGGAAGCGCCCTGAATAAATGGAACAAAGAGATGAAATACACTGAGATCAAACGTCAGGTTAATGTGTCCAAGTATGACGTCGGATTTGCTGATCTGGAACTTCTGGATTGCCCACTCGCAAAAGTGGTTCACGTTGGATTCCGAGATATAAATTCCTTTTGGCTCTCCAGTCGTTCCAGAGGTGAACAACAGATACAAGATCGGGTCCGTGCTAGGCATGGCGACAGACGTTGTTTGGAATCCGGAAAGGCTTGAAAGGGAAATCGTCTCGTCGGGATTTTTCCGAACGAGAGCCTTGAGGCCGGACTTACGAATCATCGTCGTCAGGCGAGAATGCGGCTCGGAGGGGGACAATGGAACATAAACCAAGCCATTCATCAGACAGGCATAAATATAGACGAAGGCATCAAAGCTGTTTTCTAGAAGAATGCCTACCCGATCTCCGGGATAAAGCTGAATAGACTTAAGTTCGACTGCGGCAAGTCCAATCGCCGAGTGAAACTCGCGATACGTGCGCGATCGGTTGTTGTCGACGATTGCGACGCGATCGGGGTCTTTGTCGGCGATCGACGTGATTGTTTGTAGCAGTCTTTGAATCAAATTATTTAGCTCGCCATCTTTTAAGTAGATTTTTTTAATTTTGGATGTAGCTGCTTGGTTAGCTCAGACGCCAGGACTTCGAAGTATTGCGTCCGGCCATTTGCTTGTGCTTGAAGCCGACTCCGAGCGACTGCAAACGCCAGCGCAACATTCTCCCACCCATCTAGCTTTTCGCGGGACTTTAGGTGCGGATAATAGACTTGGTACACGATTCGCTTCAGCAGAAAGATATTTTCTTTGTGAGCGAGAGACTTCGGGAATTCAAGGGCTGCTTTTACGAATGGAGACTCCATATAGGCCGCCATCATCTCTGGAGTTCCGTAGAAGAAGAAGGGAACGTGACGGTCTCCTGCGAACTCCTGCACCCAATAGAGTCCCGAGTCGAGATCCAGATAGGCTTCATCTGCGCTTTGGTTATAAAAATATCTCTGTTCACCAACGCCGATGATGCCGAATCCATCAAGGCGTTCTATCTGTTCAAGTAGAAATAGCTGAAAGAATCTAAATGGGCAGGGAGAATAATATCCGGCCTTTAATTTTTCCGGAATATAATTCGAGAAAAAGCTAACCGGATCGAATGACACAATTCGCTGTTCGACGCCGTTTACTTTGCACCAGTCGAATGCCCACTTTACATCGCCCGAGTTGCTGCCCGATTTGTGTTGAACAGTTAAAACTTTGAAGGGCACTTTCGCGCGAAGCATGAGATCGCAGATGAGCTCGCTGTCGATGCCTCCGCTTGAACAAATCCAAATTGGCTTTGTTGCGCGATTTGCAACTTCCAAGATAGATCGTTCAACCTCGAGATTCCAATCCATGGGTGGGCGAGTGACCGAGCCAAACGTGAGTTGAAGTTTGCCATTGTCCTCGTGAAATTTCAGGGCAGAGTACGGCGACTGCATCAGTTCCCCTCGGCAACAATTCGTTTGGCGCGACCTCGGCCCATATGTATATTAAACAGGATGGTTAAACTAGATTCCAGCATTTTGGAGATCGTCAGAGAGCTGAATCCTCG
>CAKQVW010000363.1 GCA_934277865.1 uncultured Pseudobdellovibrionaceae bacterium
CCTCACTTGCGAACTGGCAAGAGCATCGCTCTGCCCCATTTAGAAGCCTGTGACTCTTTGAGGATCTGATACTGCGCGACTCGCATGGTTTGGATGAATTTGGGTATCTGGCCTGAAGCGGCTGCGATAAGAGCTGCGGCAACGGCTGCCTGAATAAGTTGTTTTGGAATCAAAGGAACCTCCTAAAAAAGTCATAAGGGTTGTGATTTGTTTCGCCAGAAATGGCGGTGAACATTTCTAGAGCTGTTATTTGGGCTCTAGAAATGTGAATGGAAAAATCCTGAATGGCTTTGTAAAAAGGGCTGCTTGGTCGTGCTACCAGCGTGCTACCACTGTGCTACCAAAGTTTGAAATACTACGAAATTTGCCGAAATATCTGCTGAACGTTGTTTCTCAAGTCAAATCAGGCAGGTGCCTGACTTTGCTTTACTTTTTTAGCGTTGTTTTTCTGAGGAGGAAAATTGGATGGGGTGGCAGGACTCGAACCTGCGAATGACAGAATCAAAATCTGTTGTCTTGCCAACTTGACTACACCCCAGCAGAAGACAAATGCAGGCTCATAGATTTAGGGAATTACTGGGAAACTGGCAAGAAAATTTGAGCGGTAAATTTGAGTGGTGAGGAGGCCGACCAAGGTAATCTCCTCACCACTCGTCGAAAAGAACCCAAGGTTTAAGCAGGGCCCGGGTTCTTACAGCTAAAAATGACCAAAAAAGCAGCAGCGCGTCGCTCGTCCTGGCGACGGGCCGCCTTGAGGGCTCACGCGACCTATTCGTCGTACTTGCGGCGAACGGCCTCGAGCGAGTTGGACATCGACTGCACCTCTTTTTCGTAGGCGGCGAACACCATCTTTTCGATGTGGGCGCGCGTATCTTGATTGAGAGGGTGAGCGATGTCCTTAAACTGTCCGTCTTTTCGTTTTTTCGAGGGCATGGCGACAAAAAGTCCTCCGGTGCCTTCGATGATTTTCAGATCACGCACGACAAAACAGTCGTCGATCGTGATCGAGACGTAAGCCTTGAGGCGATCTTCATTGACGGGAAAGACCTTCACTTCGGTGATGACCATCGTTGCTCCTTCCAAGGGCGCAGTCCAGAAGCGCATTCAATGCAGATACTAGGTTGCGTTCTTGAGTCCGTGTTGTGACTTCAAGTTTAACCGGAAGGTTGGCATTCATCGAATGTGACGCTGAAATCGTCTCAAGATGAAACGAAAATCACGAATTATGAAGCATTCGGCGGAACAAGTGGTAGCGAGGCGCGAAAGCTGGTGTGGCGGTTGAGGCGCCGATCCAGGCTGTAGATCAGCGTGCCGCCGTGGGATTCGATCAAGCCCTTTGAGATGCTTAGGCCAAGGCCGGTGCCAAAACCGACTGGTTTTGTGGTGAAGAACGGATTGAAGACTTTGTCGCGAATGGACTCCGGCAAACCAAACCCGCCATCGGTGACGATGAAGTGAAGCATGCAGTCCGAAAGCTCGACGTCGAGACGGACCCAGGGCTCGGGTTGTTTTTTTCCAGGAGGTGCTTCGTTGGAAACTTCATCGGCGGCGTTGTTGAGGAGGTTCAAAAGCACTTGCGCAATTTGTGAGGGGCGGCATGTGAGCAAGGTGTCTTCGTTGCCCGCCATGTTGACCTCCATCGAGACACCAGCTTTTGCAAACCGATCGGAACAAAACGCTAGAGTCTCGTCCACGAGATCACGCAAGCGAACACGGCCCGGTGGGTCTTGGTCGCCAGAGCGGGCGAATGCGAGAAGGCCTGTTGTGATTTTGGCGATGCGACCAGCGGTGTTTGCGATCTTTTCGAGTTCGCTGCTGACACGTGCGCGATCGAAGTTCTCTTCGCGAAGCGTGTTGCGCAAAGTTCCGCACTTGCCGACGATGATCGAAAGCGGGTTGTTGATTTCGTGCGCAACGCCGCCGGCCATTTCGCCCAAGGCTGCCATCTTCGAATTTGCGACGAACGCCTTACGCATCTCCTCGGCTTGCACCTCTTCGGTGACGTCAGTCATGGTCAAAAGTTTTAGTGAATTGTCGGAAAACGTCGGAGCAAAGGGAACGGCCTCAAGCCGAATCCACGTCGTCTTTTCATCGCGAGCAACCGGAAAGAGAAGATTGGGCCGAGACGAGTCCGGTTCCCCAATGCGTGAGCTGGCTTCCAGGAACTGCGAGACGTTTTGAATTTGTGCCTCCGGTAGGGCCGAGAGAAACGTCGCTTCGGATTTCAAATCTGGTAAAAGCTGGGAGGATTTGCGATTTAGCACCCGCACGACGGCGTTTTCGCCAATGACGACCATACCCACTGGCGAGGTGTCGATGACCGTTCGGATTTGCTGCTCACGGCGCTGGAGTTCGTTTTCTGAAATTGCACGCGAAGTTTCATAGGCGCGGCCAATGGCGTACGTGCCAAGTGCGACAAGTGCGATGATCAAGCTTCTCGCCAGCGCGAGTTTGTCTTCGTTGATCGCCGGCAGCGTCAGGTCGAAATAGTCCGCAACCAGAATCGTGGCGACCGTGGAGAAGGTGATAAAGAGCCCCTGAAGCGCGCCTCGGTGTGCGGCCAAGAGGTACCCCAGCAGCGGAAGCACCGAGAG
>CAKQVW010000364.1 GCA_934277865.1 uncultured Pseudobdellovibrionaceae bacterium
GTACCATTATCAAGTCAGCGCCTTGAGAAACGAACGTCGCATGATTTCGCTTTTCGATGCTCGCGTGAAATTCCCGACGTCGATCTCGCCCGACTTTCGAAAACTTCCGGACGACCGCAATCTCATGGACACAGCCCCGCTACAGTGGGGTCTACTTGGACGCGCACACCCAAAAGGCTCCGAGAGCAAAAGCCCCCTTCAGTTTGCAATTTGGCCGGGTCTCTTAATAGGCGGGGAAGTGGCAGACCTTCCGGCGCCAAACTTCGTCAGTAAATATCTTCCTGCGATTTCCGCTATGAACAATGGCGAAAGCATGCTGGCCAACGTGAAAGCCCCAAATCCCCTAGAGACCTACCTGGTTTCTCATGCATCACTTTCTTTTCCACCCTTCAAAGATCTTCAACTCGAGTTTTCGGGTATTCCCCTCGCCGATCGCACAAATGAGCGAGGGTATTTCTTGTGGATTCTGACTTTGACTGCGATGGCTGATGGCGACCTGGAGAGTGTCAGAAAGCTCATGCGATTTCTCTTAGATCCCGCACGCAATCTCGCCCTTGTTCAAACAACCAAAGTCGGAGCAACGACACTTCGCGACCAAGAGGCCTTGGGAGACATCCCGGAAACATTACGTTCCTCTTATTTTCGAAAGTTTCCGCTGCAATCGATCATCGTCGAAAGAGACGAGAGAGTGCGACAAGCAGATGATCTTGTCGAGCAGGCCATTTTTGGTGCGGCAATCGTTCCAAAAGCCGTCCCAGTTCAGAAAAAACCAATTGTGGAAATTGAAGCCCCACAGCCGCCGCCTGTTCGGCGTTCAACACCACGCCCGACACCACAACCCACACCCGAGCCGAAAGCGATCGAAGCCACTCCTCCAGAGGCAGACGAGCCTGCAGTGAATCCGGCGCCACCGGCCGCTTCAGAACCTGTTGTTACGGAGCCGTCAGAAGAGCAATCTCCCGGCGATTGATCCCGGTTGGGTGGTCGTACTCGTTACCCTGTTCGTCGACCGCGCGGAAAGTGAGGACGATCGAATACGCGAGGTTGTAATTGTAAGTCCCGGGCAGTTCGACCAAGACTCGAAAACGACCGTTGGAATCACATTGTGCAATCGAAGCATACGGCGCAACAACCGACGTGGTTCCACTTCTTAGCTCAACATAGAGTTTTGTACTAGGAAACCCCGCCGAGTCACAGTAGCCGCCAAGATCGACAGCACGTTCAACGTTGCGAGTGATCAGAATTGGATCTGGATTACCGACATAAAGACTTAAAAAATTGAGATCCCGCTGACAAGTCGGGCCAATACACGAAGATAGAAGTTCGCGATCGTATAGTGGATTCAGAAGCGGTTCATAAGTCCCGCAATTCTGAAAGAGCGAAAGAATCGCGACAAGTATGAAACCCACGAGTCCGCCACGCTTGTAGCTCAAACTCCGATTTCGAGTTGATGTTCCGCCCATAGGCTCCAAAGCCCCCTCTAGTCCTTATCGGATATTCTCCGCCAACTTATGACTTATTTCGAGATCTTGATTGAAGTGTCTCATTGTGAGATGGATGTCGCATGAGAACTCAAACCGAATTGCGTCTCTTTGGTTTTACTTCGCTCAAGCTGGCCGCAATGGCCCCCGCCGCCCTTGCCATTTCGCTCGTTGCCGCACCAAGGACCACCCTCTCACAGACTCCACCTCTAACCACAACCCTCGAGTCTGACTTCGCCCAAGCCTTTCGTTTTAATCTCTCAACCGAACCGTCTCATGCAGACCCGGCTCGCATCAATTCGTCTGAGTCCAATTACTTCTTGATGAATATCCACCGCGGGCTCTACACGCTCTCAAAGACCGGCGAACCAACTCCCGAGATCGCAGAGTTCTGTCGACCGGTCAGCAGCAAAAAGTACCGATGTGCCATTAAGAAATCAGCGAAATGGAGCGACGGAGCCGCCATCACAGCGGAAGATTTCGTGCTCTCGTGGCGACGACTGGTTGCCAAAGACGCCAAGGGAATTGGCGTGCAGATCCTGTCGAACGTGCGAAATGCCGTAGCCGCGCACCGAGGCCAGGCGGAGGTTGCCTCACTTGCGATTCAAGCCTTGGATTCACATCGCTTGGAAATTGAACTCAACCAAGCGGATTCGGACTTTCTCGCCAAACTCGCGCATCCTGCACTCTCGGTGACACGCATGGGCCATGAGCTTCATCGTGAGGCCTTTAAAACGGCGACGGCCGCGAAAAAGCCGATCCCGACTGCTGGTCCGTATGTCGTGACCGATTGGTCCAAGCCGGATCGTATTCGTCTCTCACCCAATCCTCACTATAGTGGCATCCGAAAATCCGCTGGCTCGATCCCGCGACCGACGGTGGAAATTCTCATCGTCGATGACGACGAAACCGCGCTGAACCTTTACCGAGAAGGCACACTATCTCTTCTGCGCCGACTTCCAACCCACTATCTGAAGGCGTGGCAAGTTTCACCCGAACTGCACCAGATTCCGGTCATTCGGTTTGACTACCTGGGCTTCGGCCCCGAACTGAAAGATCAGCGCGATATGCGACAAGCTCTAGCCAAGTCCCTTCGCTACGAAGAACTC
>CAKQVW010000365.1 GCA_934277865.1 uncultured Pseudobdellovibrionaceae bacterium
GTGGCCGGGATGCCCAAGGGCTTTTTCGCTTTCCAAAATCGTGATGCGTTCAGATTTTGCGTACTCGCAGATTCCCATGAACTCTTCTTTGGCCAGTTGGAAGTGAACAAGCTTTCCGATGTCGTGAATAAGGCCTGAGAGGAAAATCAAAGACGGATCTTTCAGGCCGAGTTCGCGTGCGATGGTCTCACTAGCCATCGCGACGCCGAGAGAGTGTTTCCAAAACTCTCGAATCGAAAACGGTTCGCGCGAGACAAGATCATAATGTGAAAAAACGGCAGCGGCGTATACCAGCTGCGCGACGTTGTCGATTCCAAGCACGGTCACGGCGCGTTCGATACTGGTGGCGCCACCCGGAATGGCGTAGAACCCGGAGTTTGCCAAGCGCAGGACACGCGTCGCCAAACTCATGTCTTGAGAGATGATCTCGCTGATTTTGCCAATGCTGGCGTTGGGGTCATTGGTGACGCGAAGGGTTTCTTCTACGACCGACGGCAACGCCGGAAGATCTGAGATCTTCGCGATCCAGAATTCGATCTGCCGATGACGTCCGGCGACGCTCAGGCTTTGTCTCTTTCTGATTGGGATTGTTTGTTCACCGACTCATCCGCACCGGCTTTTAGTTTTGCCGATTCTGTGACGTCGATTTCATCGCCCGCGATTCCTTTTTTGAAACCACGGATGGCTTCACCCATCGACTTGCCGAGAGTCGGCAGCTTGGATGGTCCAAAGAAGATCAAGATGATCACAATCAATGCCAGTAAGTGCCAAGGTCCGATTCCCATGAAGTCGCTCCAGTTAGCTCGTTGTTCTAGCCAGCGCATCCGCCGTTGACCATGGAGTGTGTTACACCAAGCCAAGACGAACGCCAAGCCTACGATTCTCTTTTCGGAACGAGCGGTTATCGGCTTGAGGAGCCAGGGGTAGAAGAGGGTTGAGATGCATCGATTTGAGACGCCTCTTGAGGGCTGGCGTTGATTTCGACTTCATCTTCAACTGAGTGCGGATCTGGTTCGGACGAAAGTGACTCGGGTGCGTCCAAATCCTCTTCGGAGCTGTCGGAATCGTCCGAGTCGTGGCCCGCGCGCTTCCCGGCAGGGCGGCGTCGATTGCGGCCACGACGACTTCCTGAACGCTCTTCGCGCTCGCGACGGGCGGCTTCCATTTCGGGTCGAAGCTTTTCCACGGTCTGTTGCCAGAAGAGGAGATCGGTGCCGTTGAGAAGGAGATCAGCCGCCGCCAACCGAAGTGCGAGCGTGAAACCCTCGCGGCGGACAATCCCGGCCAGTCGGCGTTCGCCGCGACGGCGATGGTCAGCCGTTTTTTCCAGGGCCCGACGAAGTTTTAAAGCGTCAATCACCAAGGATTGTTCGAACTTGTACATCCCGAACTCGTCTCGCATGAGGATGTTCAGTTCGTCTTCGGAAGGTGTGATGCCCTCTTCGGCCAAGGTGTCGACCAGGCTTGCCGCCAACCAGGTAAAAACTTGGCCGGTGTGGGCGAAGTCCAGAACCGTCGATTTCAGCGATTCCAGTCGAAGCAGGAAACGCTCCTGGCGATCCACGTTTGTAAACATCTGTTCGAGAGCGGGAAAGATCTCACGCAAGACGCCGAGATCGTGGCACTCGACGAGCACCGCGCACGGGTCTTCTAGGCGGAGCAGCTTCAGCAGTTCTTCGCGTCGGCGTGGAAGCACCGATCTGCGAAGTTCGCCGGCGTGGCGAATCATGGAGGCGCGCAGCTCGGGTTCGATCACAAAACGAAGTTTGTGCGCAAAGCGAATCGCACGCAGGATTCGAATCGGATCTTCGACCAGGCGGCGATCGGGTTCGCCAATCATGCGAAGCGTGCGGGCCTCGATGTCCTTTTTGCCGCCGACGTAGTCGATGACCTCTTCGGAAATTGGATCGTAGAAGAGAGCGTTGATCGTGAAGTCGCGGCGCTTGGCATCTTGTTCGGGAGTGCCAAAGATATTGTCGGCCGACGGAGGGCCGTCTGGATACTCTTCTGCGGGAAACTCGGTCGGGTCGAATTCGCGTCGGAATGTCGCAACCTCAAACTGCTGATCGCCGCGTTTGACAAGCACGAGGCGAAAACGTTTGCCGATGATAAACGCCATGTGGATCAAGCGCTTCACCTGAGGTGGATGCGCCATGGTCACGATGTCGAAGTCCTTTGGGATGATGCCCAAGAGCAGATCGCGCACGCAGCCTCCCACCAAGTAGCTGGTGTACCCGGCTTTTTGCAGGGCCTTCACGATGCCGCTGGCGTGGCCGTCGATCCACTCGGGGTGGAGACTTGGACGATGAGGCGTGAATGCGGGTGCAGATGGTTGCGTGTCGTTCATGACTTCGGCAGTATAGCCACGCATGAGCCGATTCGTTGACCAGTTTTTCACACAAATCACCGGCCCTGAAGACGCTCCAAAGCTGGTGTTCCTGCATGGGGTGATGGGTTATGCGGCGAATTGGCGGCGGGTGGCGCGGCAGTTTGAGGATCGCTACCAGGTTCTCGTCTACGACAGCCGGGGGCATGGGCGCTCGTCGCAT
>CAKQVW010000366.1 GCA_934277865.1 uncultured Pseudobdellovibrionaceae bacterium
GCTTCAGCCAGAGGCCGTGGATATGGAAATGGCGAGGGCCTTTCGTGCGGTAGAAAACCTTCCTGATTTCTCTCCTTCGAATTCTGCGAACTCTACCAGTGATGGATCGGAGATAGGATCTGCGGGCTCGCACGCGTGGATTGTGCTGCGTCCGCATGGCAGCACCTACTTGCAAGAAGGCCCATTTAAGACCGAGCAGATTCGCGAGGGCCTGAAGCGGGGAGCGTTCAATTTTGGCCAGTATGCCTGGCATGTCGGAATGGCGCAGTGGATGCGTATCGGAGATCTGCGAGAGTTTGATCGACGTTCATCGCCGCGCGAGCGAACACCCCATGTTCCGCCGCCGCTGCCAGATCCTATCACCTCAGTTTTACTGGAAGATGATGGAGACTTTGAAAGCGAAGAGTTTCATGTCTCTGTTCAGCCGCAGATGCGCACGGATCTCACGCCCGTTGATTTTTATAATCTAGGCAAAGAAGCATTTGCGCTGGGCGGGGCGGCAGCAAGAAGTCCGGAGCGGGCCGAATCGAGCTTCGGCGGTGAGGACTCGGCGAAAGATTTGGCAAAAGTGCCTTGGGAAGATCGGTTTGAACAGTCCGGTGTGTTCACGCAGGCTGTTGAATTGATTGACGACGAGTCGAGCATTGCAGGTATCAGAACGACCTCGGCTTTTGAGGACGACGTGGCGGCGATTTCCGAGGAAGTTTCCTACGTGGGGCCCAAAACTCAAGAAGTCCCCTATGTGGCTGTCTCTGAAGTTCCCGCGGCTCCACCTGACCAGGCCGATGCGTGGATGCGCTGGGGACGATACGCAAGTGCTGCGGGTTTTGCGTTTGTCTCTGGCAGTTTTATCCTGCATTTGGCGACGATGCCCGCGCTGAGCTCCGAACGTCGGGGAGAGCGCAGTATGGTGACGGCAGAACCGCTGGTGGGAACACCAGGAGACGCTGCGGTTGGCACTCGCCGAGACGTGGCGACGGAGACTTCCTCAAGTGAGGCCGTCGGTGAGATCCCCGCCGATGCAGCAGGGGAGATGGCTCCTCCGTCAGAGGCTCCGGTCGCGCAAATTGAAATCGTTGGGCTAAAGTTGCAGGAACCAGACGGTTCGATTCTTATTCAGGGTGCAATTCCAGTTGGGAAGCCGGTGAATCTCACGTTTCGCGGTCGCGTGGGCGAAGTCCTCGGCAGTCTCAATGTGCGGAAAACGGTGTCCGTCGCTCGCAAGGGAGGAGAGATTCCTTCCGTGCGGCTGAAGGACCTCGATTTGCCTTTTGGCTCCTACACGGTCGAAGCAGATCTTGGTGAAGGCAGTGTCGCAAAGACGGAAATCTTTGTCGGAAAGCGCGACGCGCGCTTTTTGGATCGGCTTGAGGCGCATTTGCGTGATCACGCCTACGAACTGCAGAATCAGAAAAAGGTGCTGTTCTACGCCGCGCAAGAATTGGATGTCTTGGCTCGAGATCTTGGTTTGAACTATGGCCAGCTTCGATCGCGAGCCGATCTCTGGGCGAAGTTTTATCAGAAATGGATGGCCAAGGTATCGGCGGTTGAAAAATCGGTCTCGGAGCTTGGGCGGCGCGAGGTCAGTGAGCAGGCCTATCCAGAAGAAGCTCAGCGTTTAACCGGCCTCGTGAAGGTCTTAAAGGATACCGCCGAGCAATTTCAAGCTGGCGTGGGGGCGAGTCGCGATGTGGCGAGTGATAGTCTCACCGACTTGATTGCCGAGCTAACGCGTCAAAAGGCGGCAATCGGGGCGATCTCGGTTCGACCAACGGCGGCCGACGAGAGCTCTACTTCACTAGGTCTTTGAAGTCCTTGCCTGGCTTAAATTTAGGCACTTTTGCCGCTGGGATCACGAGCTTGGTGCCGGTCTTGGGGTTTCGGCCTGTGCGCGAGCGGCGCGACGTCATCGAAAACGTGCCGAACCCAACCAGCTTCACTTCGTCACCTTTTGCCACCGTTTTTGAGATGATCTCAAGCGCGGCATCGATCACATCTTCTGACTGAACTTTTGTGAGCTTGGTTTTGGATGCAACTTTTTCGATGAGTTCTGCTTTGTTCACTTACGGGCCCCCCTCGCAAGATCAGGAGCAACAGTATTTAGGTTCGGTCTGGTTTATCGTCAAGGCTTCTGATATTTTCTATCTCGAACAATGGTGCTTGTACGAGGGAGCGGTGTTTAAATGTTGCGACAACTAAGAAATCAGACCGCTGTTTTTTTGAGTAACGAGTTGCGAAAACTCTTGCCGCCTGAATTTTCAGACAACGATGCGGTGTCAGTTGCAAACCTGGAAAATGTCTTGGAGCAGCCCAAAAATCTCGAGCATGGGCATTTGGCGTTCCCCGTGTTTAGCCTAGCGAAACTCATGCGTCAGGGGCCGCCTCCGATTGCCGCAAAAATTGCGACCCACTTGCAAACACTTGTTGATGGAAATCAGGTTGCCCAGGAGTTGGGGCTTGAAAAAGCGCTCGCGGTAGGAGGGTACGTCAATCTCA
>CAKQVW010000367.1 GCA_934277865.1 uncultured Pseudobdellovibrionaceae bacterium
CGATCGGCCAACTCGACTTCCTCTTGTGTGCCATCTGGGAGTTTCAATTCAGCCATTGGCGCTTGAGTGCCCACAGTTGTCGGTCCTCCGGCACTTTGTGCGTCGAGGACTTTCAAACGGTCGCGCACATCGGCTTGCTCTTGCTCAGAAAGACTGCGGCGGAAAAACTCACGCGCTCCCTCTGGCTTTTGTGACAAATGAAGCAGCTCACCTGCGATTCGCCAAACGCGGGCCCGAGTTGCATCGTCCAGCCCCGATTTCCCACCAGGAGTCAGCGTCAAGGCCGCCGAGAGCTTTTCGACATGGATCCACGCGCGAGACCGAGCAAACTTTTGATCCAGTTCAAGAGCTTGCACGGTGGCCTTCAGCCATGCCGTTCGAAGCCGCGAACTCCATGGCCCCCACGAGAGCCAGTTGCGTTTGCTTTCAAACTTCTTCAAGATCTCACTCAAGCGATCGGCGTTGGCTTTGTTCGCCGTCAACTTCTCTGCACATTCAAGCTCATAGACTAGAATCCATGGCTCAAGCGACTTCGCCCGCTGAATCGCCTTGGCAACACTCTTCACGCAGAGCTCATAGTTTTTCCCATCGTAAGCCGCCTTCAGAGCTTTTAACTCTTTCACGGCCGGCGAATTCGATGAAATCGGAGCGCTGTTGATCGGATCCGCAAGTGACACACTGACCGGCTGAACGGACGTTGCCGACATCGCCATCAAGGTCGTCAGCAAGACTGGCAACATGACCAGCAACGTAACAGGAGACACAAATGAATCCGCCGATATCTCGAGACCTCTCGCCTTCGAGAACAGTTCTATATTGCGCCTCATTTCGCCTCCTTAAACTCGTAAACTTCGTGCTCACCCGACTTGGCCACCAAGGCCAAACGCTCTTGCCAAACTCGAGGAGTCGATCCCCACTTGGACTTTTCTTCAGGACCCCAATAAACATGCGTGAGTTTCAGTTTTTTCGCGCGCTCTACCCAGTCCGCCGAGCCATTCATGAAGTCGTCGAGATCTTTCTCGGTCTCTCCATACTCGATGCCATGCGACCACAAATGACCAGGATATCCCATCACGCGGAAGCGACCGAAATACGCAAGCGGATGTGACGGCACCGGCGCAGCGGCAAAGATCGCCTTCGGTGAAACCTTCATCAAGACCGTCTCGGCATTGGCAAGCTGATCCAATTGCCACAGCACGGGGGCCTTTTCCTGAGGCTGCTTCCAGGACTCTGTCAGCAAAATCGCTCCTCGATGAAACGCGACCACGACACCCACGACAGAGACCACCTGCCAGATCCAGCTCGGGCGACGCTCCGAAAGCGCCAAGTACGCACGGCCGACAAGAGCAAAACCCAAAACCCAGGGCCAAACCAGAACTTTGATATTGTCCCAGTCCCAAGGAGCCAGCATCACCACCAGCCCCAAGGCAAAAATCGCGATGTAGAGAAACATCTCTTCCCACCAGAAACGACGGGAAGCTTCCGTCGTTTTGTGCTTTTCCACAAAACGTTCGTGAAAAAACAGACCCAGCGCCACCAAGAACAATGCGCCGACCGAGTACCCGAAGTTCACCCACGCCCATTTGACGATGGTCTGTAGATTCGAATTTTCGGGAAGCGTCCAAAGCCATTTCAAACGCACAACGGAAGATCGCGAGAAATTTTCGGTGGTGTAGAAAACAAAGAACGTCGCCGGAGCCAATGCCCAGTAAAGCGCCCTGTTGCGAACAAAGAAACGTGTCAGAAAATCTCGCGTTCGCGACCAGTTGAGAGTTCTCCCGAAATCAAATCGCACGAGAACAAACAGCAATAGACTGACGACGACAAATCCATGCGCATGAAAAAACGGAAACATTCCCCACATTCGCCCAAGGCCACCAACCGCTTTTTGCGGCAAACGTGATTGGCCCGAAAGGTGGGAACGAAGATACATCAGCAACATCAAACCAATCGGTAAGGCCCAAAGCATCCCTCGCTGCGTGATCCACACCGAAAGGAACAAGCTCTTCCAATCTTGTTCACCTAGGCCTGTGACAGCACCTCCAGCCAGGAAAAATGCCGCCATCGCCCAGACGCCACCAAGCTCACGAAGTAAAACCAGCGTGGCCACCGTCATCGCGAAGCCCGTCAGAAAAAGGTGGCCGATCGTATTGAAACCGAGACACTCCCACAAGGCGTTGTAGAGATTTGGACCAAATGGATATCGGAGCGGTTCGCTGGCGAACAACGGATTCAGCGGCAAGAAATCCATACCGCTAGCAAGCGCACGAATGTAGTTCAGGTGCAAAGGTAAGTCACCGAAGTTGGTCAGCGACAGCGTTGTCACAGCCGGAGTTCCCGAGGTGGGCACACTTGGCATCAACCACGCAAAATGTTTCCAGGCCGCAAAAAGCACGAAGGTCAGAACGGCCAGTTCCGCAAAGTCCCAAGGACGAACCCCACCCGGGGCTCGCCATTCCAACGAATTTCGCATCGCGCGCGTGAAACTCAAAGC
>CAKQVW010000368.1 GCA_934277865.1 uncultured Pseudobdellovibrionaceae bacterium
AAAAATCCTTCAGCGCTGTGGATACCTGAACCATCTGTCGATAAACACTGACGAATTCTTCTACAGAGTTCCCGAACCCCGCTAAAAGCCGGAGAGGGGGATTCCGGGGCCCAATCGCGTCACCCCCGATGACGGAATTACCCTTTTTCCCGTTTCAGAAGCGCCCCAAACGTCAAAGGTTTGAACAGGCCGGGTTTCTCGGGGTGGCACCTGGCTTGCGATAAGTGCGGGGGCGGCGCTCGGTTTGAGCGGCAATTCCCAAGGTTTGGGACGGAAAGGTTTATTTATGACATCGTTCATTCAATCGATTTCAGAAGCATTTAGCCACGGCGGGCTCCTTATGTGGGCCATCATCCCGGTGCAGATCGTGAGTCTCGCGATTATCGCGGAGCGCGTGATCGCGCTGTATTTCCGCCGCGATCTTAATCAGAAAAAAGTCGTTCAGATTTTCGAAGAGGATATTCGCAAAGGAAAACTCGATCTGATGATGGAAAAAGCCAAGCGCGCCGAGAGCCAACCTATTGCGATTGTCGCTCTTGCTGGTGCGCAAGCGACTCGTGACCTCGCTGGAAAAGACGAAGTTCAACTTCGCATGGACGAGGTTCTTCTCGAAGAACAAACGCGTCTAGAAAAGCGCACGGGTTTCCTTGCGATGCTTGGAAACGTCGCGACTCTCTTAGGGCTCTTGGGTACGATCACAGGTATGATCAAGTCGTTCGCGGCGGTTGGTACTGCCAACGCGACTGAGAAGGCCGCACTTTTGGCCTCTGGTATTTCGGAAGCGATGAACGCGACGGCTTACGGTCTCGTGGTCGCGGTTCCAGCACTTGTGATGTACGCGGTTCTTCAAAACCGTACAAACCAGCTTTCGGACGATCTCAACAAGGCGGCTCTTAAGCTCTTCATCTGGCTCACTTACAACTTCGAAACAGTTTCGGGTTCGAAAAGAAAGTCGATGTAAACCATGATCTCGACTGGTGGATCCCACGGAAAAGGGAAAAAGAAAGAGCTCGATTTCGATCTGAACTTGATCCCGGCAATCGATCTGCTCTCAGTCTGTATCTGCTTTCTACTTCTCACGGCTGTATGGGTGCATTTGGGAAGTTTGAAACTGGAACAAGGAACGGGTGAGACCAACGCGCGTGGCGGAGTGAATCCACCCTCGCTTTGGATCCAGGTCGCAAAGAACGGAGAGCTGACGCTTTCGACACGCGATCTGCCTAGTTCCGAGCGTGGTCTTCAGGGCTCGGTCCTGAAGTCGGCTGACGGGAAAGTGGATCGTGAAAAGCTGGATCAGGCTTTGGAGCTGATCAAAAAACGGATGCCTTCAATTGCAACAGTGATCGTTCGTCCTGAATCGAAAGTTCCCTATGGACAGGTGATTTCGGTGATCGATCGGTTGAAGGCCGCGAAAGTCAAAGACGTCGGGATTGCACCCGAGTCGACTTAAAGGATGAGCGTATGGGACTCGCGAAATCAAAAGAGACAAAGGACTTTTCTCAGCCACGTCCAGCGAGCTTTATTCCCTCGCAAGGACCAGCGATTGGACTGCCGTCGCCACTAGGAAGTGAGATGTCGAGCCAGAAGTCGGCTGGAAGAAGCAAGAAAGACATGAATACGCCGCTTCTTTTAACGGCGCTGGTCGACGCGTTTTCGATCTTGGTGATCTTCCTCTTGGTTCAAGTTTCAGGCGCTCCGAATATGTTTGAAGCCGACGACAAGATCAAACTTCCGCAAGCGGCGGCCGTTGATCTTGAGCCGGACTCTAAAAACACGAAGGTTTTAAATCTCGTGATCAATCGAGACGCTTACGTGCTTGATGGTGAACGTCTGAATATGTCGGGATTGCGTGCGCGCCTGGTTGAAGCTGGGAAACTGGCAAAATCCGAAGATGCGGGCAGCAAGACTCGCCTCGTGATTCAAGCTGACGAACAAAATGACTTTGATCTTCTCTCGCCGGTTCTTGGCATCACGGCGGAAGCCGGGATCTCGACTCTCGAGTTCGCGGTGCAAGCGGTTGAAGAGGGGACGTGAGGTAAGACATGCGTAGCCAACAGGAACTCAACACGATGTTGAAGAAATCCCTCCTGGACCTTTCGGTCTCGGGGGTTTTGGCTTTGACGGTGCTTTGCACAAGCCCGCTTGCCTCGGTGTTGGCGCACGCCGCGGTTCCTGGTCAGGGTGCAGAAAAGATGGATGTTGAGACCCACGGGTTTCTCATTCAAAAGCTCGAGGACGTGATCGAGCAAACGCCAAAAGGTGATGGCACACGAGTGCCGGCGCTCTTGCGCTTGGCGGACTTGTTTTCGGAACGTGCTCGTCTGATGTCGATGGAAGAGGTTGAGCGCGGATGTTTTGACCAAACTCGTTTTACGAAAGAAAACGAAGCCGAACTAAAAGCCTTCTGCGCGCGTTCGGCCGATGATCGCAAAAAAGCGATCTCTTATTACGAAATGGC
>CAKQVW010000369.1 GCA_934277865.1 uncultured Pseudobdellovibrionaceae bacterium
GTCGCACAGGCATCAAATGTTTTGTATGCCGTCACTTCAGGGATTGAGCTCCCTTCGACCTTTATCGCTCGCCCACATTTCTCCAAGAGACTCGTATTTTCGGGATCGAGATCAAGCCCCTGTTTGGCTCCGCTATAGGTGCGCATGATGCGCCAGATTTCTTTTTCGAGCTCCTCTTCGTGAAGGTCGAAGTTATTTCCGTCAAGCGTCAGTAAACAGCGTGCGTCGGCGGTTGTGATCTCGTCGTACTTCACAAGGGGGCGCTTCATATTGCAGCTGGAAATTGCATGGCCAATTTCATGCGCGACAGTCGCAAAAATTCCTTCGGAGTGCGTTTTGGCCATCGAGGCGCAGATTCCGATAGTGTGGTCAAAGCCGTTATATGCGGCCTGCGGATAGCCGATATCGCCTTGGTCGTAGCAGTCTCCATCGGAGAGTTCGGAAATGCGAAAATCCAAAGCCGTAATGCGTTCTACGAGTTTTCTTGTTTCTGGCGACCAAGTGTCCTCAGTGCGTTTACCAGTTATATAGTCGATGGCGTACTGGCGGGCTTTTTGCGCGATATCGAGTGCTCGTTTACTGTCGGACTCAGAGGCATTGCGGCCAAAATTTTCGATGGCACTTCGGTGTTCAGGTTTTCCGACGAGGGCATAGTTGAAAAGTACACCATCGGCTTCGTTCTTTGATTTTCTAAGATCAAGCGGGGACTTTGAAAGGTCCTTGCAGGCAGGTAACGTGCGATTGTTTGTCAGTTTTCGGAGCAGGAGTTCGGGAGTGCAGATCGGTCTCTCGTCTTTTTCCGCCGCACGAACGGGTTTCGCCGCGTTGAGCGCGATGACAAGAGGTAGAATCGATATTGTCACCCAGAGCGTCTTCATGCCACATCCATCATGGCTGTGGGGCGGTTGCTTCGACAAGAAACTCTTTCCACTTCGTAAGAAGAGCGGGGGTAAGAGAAACACGAAGATACGTGCCAGAGCTTCCTGGTTCGCGTCTTAAGATTTTGGTTTCGCGTCCAAGGTCGAAGATCTTGTGTTCCGCGTCTCTTGGGACGAAGAGATCAAACTCTTGGCTCAGAGCCTCGATTTGCTCGACCATGATGCGCTTTAATCGCTCAAGCCCTTCTCCGGTGAGAGCACTTACGAAGACGCGCGGGAACGCTTTGACGTGGAATTGCTTTTCAAAGGGAGCCGCATCCACCTTGTTGAAAACATGGATCACGGGCTTGTGGCCCCAGCCGAACTCTTCGATCAGGTTGTTTACGACTTCAACCTGAGTTGTCATTTGCGGCGAGGAGAGGTCGACGACGTGGATGAGGATGTCGGCATCGCCAGACTCTTCGAGCGTTGCTTTGAACGCTTCGATAAGTCCTGTCGGGAGTTTACGAATAAAACCAACCGTGTCGGTGACGACGGCAGGAGGTGAGTCTGGCAAAAAGACTTTTCTCGTTGTCGGGTCGAGTGTCGCGAAAAGCTGATCTTTCGCTAAGACGTTCGACTGCGTGAGACGATTGATGAGCGTCGACTTTCCGGAGTTGGTGTAGCCGATCAGCGCGAAGCTTGGAATCTTGTTTCGGCGCCTTGAAGCACGGTGTTGCGCACGGTGCGAGCTGACGTTCTCAAGTTGTTTCTTAATCTGTTTCACGCGCTCGCGGACACGACGGCGGTCCATCTCAAGCGCTGTTTCCCCAGGGCCGCGAGTTCCGATTCCACCGCCTTGTCGAGAAAGGGACCCCATCCAGGCGTCGACCATGCGTGGAAGCTGATCGAGCATCTGTGCGAGTTCGACTTGAAGTTTTCCTTCGTAGGTTTGTGCACGCTGGGCGAAGATGTCGAGAATCACTTGGTTGCGATCGACGACTCGTACTTTCCATTCGTTTTCGAGGTTTCGAATTTGTACGCCTGAAAGATGGCGATCGACTGCGACTGCCGATGCTCCAGCCTCGCGCACGAGTTCGCCGATCTCCTGCACTTTGCCAGTGCCTATTAGGGTTGCCGGGTTGAGCTGCGGAAGCACTTGCGTGACGGAGCCTACGACTTCACCACCGGCCGAGGTGACGAGCTCTTCAAGTTCCACGAGGCTTTCTTTAAGATCGACGAGGCTTTCGCTCTTTAGGCCTAGGCCAACACAGATGATACGTTCGCGGGGTTTGAGAAGTGTCTTGCCGGATTCCCAACGCTGGTTGAGTGATTTAATTGGCGGAACGTCGGGCGCATGGCCGGCTCCGCTGCTTGTTCGGGAATTGGGATTTTCTCGTTTTCCTATGGCAAGACCCCCTTAGAACTATTCTCAAGCAGGTCTAGCCTGACTTTCAAGCACTTCTAAGGTCCGGCGAAAAAACTTTAGAAACAGGTGTTTAGAGGGGGTTAAAACCGAGGCCAGGCCTCGAATTTGAGGCACGCTTGGGGGATTAGGCCCAAGCGTGCGATTTCCTAGTGGTTTTCACCTGGTCCAGGGT
>CAKQVW010000370.1 GCA_934277865.1 uncultured Pseudobdellovibrionaceae bacterium
GTTTCTTTATTTGCGCCCGGAAGGTGTCCGAGCGTAAACCGACGGCATCGATTGGCTCTCACGATTGAGTCATCGGCTTGTCAGGAGGGGTCATGACAATCTCGCGTTTCGTTCTCTTCGTTTCTTCCGTAGTATTAACCGCACTCAGCGCAGAGTCCGCCCTCGCGGCCATGGATTCCGCAGAAATCTGCACGTCGCATGACGGCCGACAAAGAATCGCGCGTCTTTTTGGTGAAACAAAAGCGATGTTCGCGGAAGTCGGGCGCGATCCACGTGTCCGTCCCGAAGTGAAAGAGAACTATAGCTACACCAAGGACCCCACGGGCCTGGCTTCGAAAACAGCCGTCGACAAAGAAATGTTCGAGTTAATGGCCGAGCCCTTTGGCGGAACGGCACAACCCAAAGACAAGTGGGTGGCCACATTCGAGGCGTACTACCAAGGCAACATCAAAGTGTTTGATGACCTCGGCAAGCACGTCGGCACGTTCGTCATGTCGTGCAACTCCGCGATCGTCGAGTATTAGATATACCGCTTCTTCGCGCAAGCGCTTCAAAAGCTGTCGAGCGTGCAGTGGCGCGCTCGAATTCCCTATATACCGCTTTTTCGCGCAAGCGCTTCAAAAGCTGTCGAGCGTGCAGTGGCGCGCTCGAATATACCGCTTCTTCCCGCAGGCGCCTCTTTACTGGAGGCGTGTTAGCGAGTCTTGCAAACGTGCTAAGCGTGCCCGATGTGTTTCGAGCAGGGCCTTGTCAGCTGCGACCAAGTCTTCCGGTGCGTTCTTCATGAAGTTCTCATTGGAAAGCTTGCCGTTCAGAACAGAAATGTCTTTCTGAATCTTCTCAACCGCTTTCTGGAGACGCTTCACTTCTTCCGCAAGATCGACCAATCCCTCCAGCGGGATGATCACATCCACCGACGAGTCACCGATCCGAACCGGAGTCACGGCACACTTGGCGAGATTACCCGCTTCGCCGATGTCGCAGTTTTCTACGCGCGCAATTCGGCAAATTGCCGCCTTGTTTGCGCCCAAGATTTTCTGAACACGGCCATCGCTTGGCGCCAATCGCACATTGATCTGAACGCCCGGCTTGATTTGATTTTCACCGCGGATGTTGCGAATCGCAGTGATGACCTCTTTCACGATCGACATCTCAAATGCCGCCTCAGCCGACCCAACTGACAACCATTCTTTGTCGTTTTTCACAGTTGGATACTGGTCGATCACACACGCCGTGTTTTTGATCGGAAGTTTTTGATAAATCTCTTCCGTGATAAACGGCGTGAAGGGATGCAGCATCCGCATGATACGATTCAACGTCTGCGCAAGCACCAACTGTGTCGCCTTGCGCTCGCTCGCGGAGCCACCTTCCGAGTAGATCACGGGCTTTACGAACTCGAGATACCAGTCGCAGAACTCGTTCCAAACAAATTGATAGAGAGCATTGGCCGCATCGCTATAACGATCGCCCGCCAGATGTTCGTCGACGGCTTTCATCACCTGTGCGGTTTCATGCACGATCCACTGATCGGCCACTGAAAGTTCTGACTTCGGCGGCGTCGCCTTCAGGCCCTCTGGTGGAACTTCGAAATCATGAAGCGCGCCCATGGCAAAACGAGTCGCGTTCCAGATCTTGTTCATGAAGTTGCGGTAGCCTTCCAGACGACTTTCGCTGAACTTCAAATCGCGACCCGACGCAATCTGCGCCAAGATCGTGAAACGAAGTGCATCGGCGCCATAGGTGTCGATCAGCTCGACAGGATCCAGCGCGTTACCCGTGGATTTTGACATCTTCTTGCCGTCGCCATCTCGAACGAGGCCGTGGATGTAAACCTTCCTGAACGGAATGTCTTTTTTGAACTCGCAACCCATGATGATCATGCGTGCGACCCAGAAAAAGATGATGTCGTGGCCCGTAACTAAGACATCTGTTGGATAGAATGTCTTCTGCATTTCGTTGTCGTTCGGCCAACCCATGGTGCTGAACGGCCAAAGTGCCGATGAGAACCACGTATCGAGAACATCTTCGTCCTGCGAAATCTTGGGGGAGTGGCACTTCTCACACGCCGTCGGATCGACTTCGGCAACCGTCACATGTCCACACGCTTCGCAGGTCCACGCCGGAATCCGGTGTCCCCACCACAGCTGACGCGAAATACACCAGTCTTCGATAATGGACAGCCAGTGTAAGTAAACTTTGGTCCACGATTCAGGTTCAAATGTGAGCGATCCGTTTTCAACGACGTGACGGGCCGTGGTTGCCATCTTCGACATGCGCGCAAACCATTGCTCGCTCAGGAAAGGTTCAACCACTGCGCCCGAACGCGAACAGTACCCAACGGAGTGGGTGTAAGGCTCTTCCTTGACAAGGAACTCGCTCTCGCGAATCGCGAGCAACACCTGCTAGCGGGCTTCTTGAACCT
>CAKQVW010000371.1 GCA_934277865.1 uncultured Pseudobdellovibrionaceae bacterium
GCTGTCAAGATCGGCGCCCCATACCAGGCGGTTGTCTTCAAACAGGGCACGTGTGGCTGGTCCAAGTTTTCCGGTTCGGACACCATCACCAAAATAGAAGGTGACACCGACAGCGACCGGCAGATCGGCCAGAACACGTGAGAGAATTCTCTCCCAGATTGCCGTGTTCCAATACATTTGGTCGCCGGCTTGTGAGACTTCCTTCAGTGGACGGAGCGTGTTTCGGGTTTGTGGGTCCAGTTCCAGCCAGTCGCGCTCGTTGACGTCGACGATCACGATTCGAGAGTCGAGCGAGCCAGGGCGAGGACCGCGAAGTTTGTAGCGAAGGTCGTGGTGACCGGCTTGATCGATGGTGATCAAAATCGCGCCGACGGCCCAGCAAAGCAGGGCGCGAGAGGCGATCGAGCGTCTGCGCCAGAGCATCACGTAAATCGCGTGGGCTTGCCGTAGGGTTTTCCGGAACAGATCCATTAACGCTGTGTAGCAAGGCTCGGGGGGAGTTGTCTATTGATGGTAGAGTCCGTCATGACGATTTGGGAGAAAAGATGAAGGTTTTAGGTGGCGTGAGCGAATTGACCGAGAATTACGGGGCCTCCAGCGTCGTCACCATCGGCAATTTCGATGGCGTTCATCGCGGCCATCAAGAGCTGATCAAGGTGGCTGTTGAACGGGCGCGAGCACTGGGTGTTCCGGCCGTGGTTTTTACCTTCGAGCCGCACCCCTTGATGGTGCTGAAGCCCGAACTGAAGTTGCGCCGACTTTTTGATGTCGAAGATCGCCGCGAGCAATTTGAAAGACTTGGCGTCGATACGCTGGTGGTGCAGCCGTTTTCTCGCGACTTTTCCCAGCAACCGCCGGAAGTGTTTTTGCGAGACTTCGTTTTAAAGCCCTTTCAGCCCAAAGCGATCGTCGTGGGCTACGATTTCAGCTTTGGCGCCAATCGATCGGGTTCGATCGAGTTTCTTCGCTCGCAGGCGGCCTTGCTTGGTGGCGGCGGGAAAGACGCTTTTGCCGTGGAAGTGGTGCCGCCGTTTTCGCTGGAGCTTGCCGGATCACCAACAGTGGTTTCAAGCACGCGGATCCGTCAACTTTTGGCAGCTGGGCAGGCCAGCGATGCTGCCGCCTTGCTTGGGCGACCCTACTGCATCCGTGGTCGTGTCAAAAAGGGCAAGGGCCGTGGGAAAACCATTGGCATTCCGACGGCCAACATCGACCCGACGGTTGAGTCAAATATCTTGCCTGGTGTGTATGCGGCCTATGCGCAGTTCCGCGGGCGAAAAGAAAAGGCGATGGTCAACGTCGGTCGCAACCCGACTTTTGAGGCGGATTCCAAAGAACTCCACGTCGAAGCTCACCTCCCTGATTACGACGGCGCCAAAGATGGAGATCTCTACGGTGAATTCCTTGAGCTACATTTCGTCGCGCGGATTCGCGACGAAAGGAAGTTCTCCTCGGCAGACGAACTTGTCGCACAAATTCGAATGGACATCGTAAGTGGTATCGGGATGCTGACATGAAGCCACGGATTATATCGGTTTCGCCCGATGCATGGGACTTGGAGCTTCACGAGCAGATTGCCAAGATCTGCCCGCTGGAAGAAGCCATCGTCAAAGAACAGTTGAAAGATTTGGAGCTTTCGGATCTCAAATCTCCGACCTTGGTTCGACTGTTTAAAGAAGCCGGAAAAGACGCGCTGATGTGGCTTGGCTCGCAAGGGCGCGCCAGTTCCGAAGCAGCTGTCATTGGTTATGCCGATGCCATTTTGGTTGAGGGTGACGAGCCGCCGCGCGCGATTTCTATTCTTCCACAGGCCGTGCAGGCCTGTCTTGCGATTGAGAAGATCCGATACGACATCGACGGGGCCGGTCTGATTGTTGGGGCCATCGATTTTGCTCGGCCGATGGCTGCCAGTCTTGCGCGCTTGGGTTTGAAGCGCATTTTGATCGTCGATCCCGACGATCGGGCGACAGAAAAGCTGGTGGCGCTGTTGTCGCGACGACTTGTCGGGATTCAGATCGAAGCGCTCTCGAGATCGCGATTGACGCAGATTCCAACCGAAGCTTCCGTCGCCGTGAATCTGGTGGAAGCCTTCGATGACTCGATTCTTGAGGAGTCGATTTTGGAAGACGTGTCCTACATGAACTTCTTGCGGCCTGAAGGAATTTGGATCGACTGGACCGGAGCCACGGCCGATCGTGGGTTTTCCGACGAAATCGCCAATGCGGGTGTCACAGTCGTGAACTCTCTTCTCATTCGCAGGCAGAGAGATGCGCTTTTAATTTCCAAACTAACTGGACGTAAGGCGGAAGAGGTCTACGCGAGCCTCGCCGATAGTCCGGTCTCGCATCCGGGCTGATGCCCCGGCCGCATATTC
>CAKQVW010000372.1 GCA_934277865.1 uncultured Pseudobdellovibrionaceae bacterium
CTGCATTCGTGGGCTTCGATACCCGGTGACTATGATTCTCGAACTACTAGCCGCCGGCATGAGTCACGCAGAAATTCTGGCAGACTATCCGGACCTTGAAGAGGACGACATTCGGGCTTGCCTACAATACGCAGCTAGGCTCAGCGACGTGAAAACTTCAACTAGGGTCAGTGTATGAAGTGGCTGATCGAACTTACGTCAACAGGCTTAGCGATCCATCGATAATGGATGTTTTAAGCAGCGAACGACACGAAAAGGATTTTCACGAATGATCACAGGACCACTGCGCAGCAAGATCGACAAACTCTGGGAGGAATTCTGGACGGGCGGTATTACCAACCCACTGACCGTTATCGAACAGATTTCGTTTCTGATGTTTGCGCGGCTGCTCGACATGCGCGAGAGCACCGAAGAAAAGAAATGGTCTCGCAAGAATCCGGGTAAGCTATTCCCCGGCGTTTATTTCCCTCGCAGCAAACAGCATTTGCGTTGGAGTCACCTCAAGCAGGAAGCTGACGTGGACAAGATTTTGAAGATCATCCGCGACGAGGTCTTTCCGCACTTTCGTGTGATGGGCGAGCCGACGGCGCTAGCCGCAGGCGCTACTGCCTCCCCTCGCCCAGGTACTCCGGGAAGATCCGCAGGTGCCACTGGCTCCCCTCGCCCCGGTACTCAGGGGAGAGGGGTTGGGGGTGAGGGGCTTTCTGCATCGCCAGCCAACACCTTCAACCAGTACATGAAAGACGCCACGCTGATGATCAACAAGCCATCGCTGTTGATGTCGGCCATTAACATGATCGAAGCCCTGCCGCTGACGCAGGGAGACACCAAAGGCGATCTGTACGAGTATCTGCTCAGCAAGCTGACCACCGCAGGCATCAACGGCCAATTCCGCACGCCGCGACACATCATCGACTTGATGGTCGACCTGGTTCTCGACGGGAACGAAGACGAAGCCTTGTCGTGGACGGTTGGCGATCCCGCCTGCGGCACAGGCGGTTTTCTAGTGCAGTTCATGGAAGCCCTTCGGGAACACTTCACTTCGCCCGACGGCATTCACGTCGATGACGAGACCGGCGCTAAGACCTATACCGGCGACCTGATCGAACCGCGGCAGTGGAAGCATATCAAGAGCGAGATGTTCCACGGCTTCGATTTCGACGTCACCATGCTTCGCATCGCCGCCATGAACATGATGCTGCACGAGATCGACACGCCCGACATCAACTATCAGGACACGCTCAGCACCAACTTCACCGACCGCAAGGAAACTCGCCGCTGGGCCTCGGATGCCTTTGACCTGATCCTGGCCAATCCGCCGTTTAAAGGCTCGCTGGACGAAGAGGATGTGCACAAGACCCTCACCGGCAAGGTCAAGACCAAAAAGACCGAGCTACTGTTCATCGTGCTGATACTGCGCATGCTCAAGCTCGGTGGCCGCTGTGCCGTCATCGTTCCCGACGGTGTCACCTTTGGTTCGTCAAAGGCTCACAAAGAGCTACGCAAGATGCTGATCGAAGAGAACCAACTCGAGGCAATTATCAAACTACCATCTGGTGTCTTCAAACCCTACGCCGGTGTCAGTACCGCCATCCTGCTCTTCACCAAGGGCGGTCAGACCGACAACGTTTTCTTCTTCGACGTGCAGGCCGACGGCAAGACTCTCGATGACAAACGCGACAAGATCGGCGACGACGACGATTGGCAGGACTTGGATGTACTGCGAAAGGCCTGGCCCAAGTGGAACGGTGGCGCTGGGAAGAAGCACTTCAAAGACCGCACCGCCAACGCCTTCTTCGTGCCAAAGTCCGAGATCGAAGAGAACGCCTTTGATCTCTCCATCAACCGCTACAAGGAGATCGTTCACCAAGAAGAAGTGTACGACTCACCCAAAGTCATTCTCGGTCGGGTGCAACCGGCTGAGCGTTTTTAGGAGCGTGAATTGCTAGCACAACAGGCTGTAGCATCATTTGGCTCAGATCGCAAAATGTAGTGGTTGGCATTTGACCGGTTAAAAGAAGCGAAAATGGAGGGTGGGGATTTTTTCACATCCAAGCAGAGGGACGCGATCATGGCTACGACCGAACAATTGAATTTTGATGAACTTGATGGCTTGATGCAAGACGTAAAAGCGATTGCACAGAGCGCTGTGAATAGTGGAACTGCAATACATATTGTGGAGAGGCAACTGCTGGATAAACTTCTTCAGTTGGGCCACGCTGCTCTTGGGGCAATGTTCCAGTCGGTAGGCCACGGAGATGTTGGCGAAACTCTCTTGGTGCCCGGACTCACGAAGCCACTCAATCGCTATCCGGATCTTTCCAAAAGAACCTATCGCTCTATCTTTGGTGACTTCGAATTGACGCGTTACCT
>CAKQVW010000373.1 GCA_934277865.1 uncultured Pseudobdellovibrionaceae bacterium
TCCAATGGCCGTCTCGCCAGTTTCATGGAATTCAACGCCACCGCCGAGGGGACGGTAAAAGGTTTCTTTTTTTACGTTGTCGAAAGCCTTATGAAGCAAAAACTGGTTCTGACCATTTTTTAAAATGGCGAGTGCAAGCGGGCGAATTTTACGTCCTAGAGTTCCTCTGTAGTACTCTTTCAACCTTCCTGATTTGGAAGCATCAACACAATCCAATCTGCATGCTATCTCGACCGCAAAATCGATATGGGCTTCCGGTTTTGCCGTTAAAATATTCTTGTCGGCAATGAAGAGCTCATCCGTTAAATCCACTTCTTTGAAGTAATCTTTTAAAAAGTGCAGCTCCGATCTACAAGCAAATGGAACGTCTTGAAGACATCAAAGCGAGTCACGAGAGCGAGCTTCAGGCGCTGAGATCAACAGGCAGAACAAGTTTAGATCGCGTGGTGGATTTGAATAAGTTTGAGGAGTTTTCAACCCACTACCGAAAACTTGTGACGAAGGGAATTGAGCCGAATGAGTTGCGGCAGATGATTAAGAAGTTCATCCACAAAGTGGAAGTCGGAACAGAAACGGTAAAGATCCATTGGATCGTGGACGATGAGCATTTTGAGCGTGAGCTGGCCCTGAAAGGGGCTGGCTCCAGCCTTTCGGATTCCCCCTTGGGGGCAGTGCTTAATTTTAAAAGGAATCTTGGTTCGCAGAACTTGACATTTGGTGCCCCGGAGAGGACTTGAACCTCCACAACCTTGCGATCACAGGTACCTGAAACCTGCGCGTCTACCAGTTCCGCCACCGGGGCCCCGATGAAGGTTCGATCAGATGTAGCGAAACTTCGACCGTGAGTCACCTGATTTGCCCGAAATGCCCGTTGGATTTCCCTCATAAGCGAGTTAGCTTCTCTATATGGGACGTCGACGAGGTTCAGACCGTGATTCAAAAACCAGCCGCACCGACCGCTCGGGCGCTGGAGCCTCGGATTCGGGATCTGGCTCAGGAAAAAAGACGCAGAATTCGCGGCGTTCGACGGATCGCGATATCAAAAACGGGCGAAGCCTGGGTGATGTGCTTGGTTCGGCGGCAGGTCGAAGCCGAGGTAGCTTCGCTCCGCCGGCGCGGGGTTTTGAGTCGCCTGGCGACGCTCCGCGTCCTCAGCGGCGACAGGTCCAATACCAACCTGTCATGACTTTTCAGCCGCCCGCGGCTGACAAGGCGCCGAGCGATAAACCTTCGGAAAAGCCTCTCGAAAGGCCGCGGCCAGCTGGGACGACAACTTTCCGACCTGTGATGCAGCCGCCGGGGGCTTCGCCGATCACACCAAAGCCAGTTCCGAAAGAATCCGCTCGTGACGCTCGCCCGGTGGGAACACCCGCGTTTGTCGAAAAGGCAAATCGTCCCATCGAGCCTGTTGATCCGGGTTGGCCACGTGCGCGCGTGATCGGCACAGGCATCGCCGGAGCGGCCGAAGGTGGTCGCGCCGGTGAACCTCGATTCCGTGAGGCCCGCCGCGAAAACGGTCGCCTCTGGGTGACCGGAACCGTGAAGCGCCATCCAGATGGATTTGGTTTCTTGATTCCCGAAGATGCGAGTCTTCCAGACATCTACATCTCTCGCCAGTACATGGCGGGTGTGATGACCAACGATCGTGTGGAGGCTGAAGTGTTTCGGGCGCGTCCAATGGATCGGGGCTCGTCTGGAGCCGACCGTCTGTTTGGAGAAGTGAAGCGCGTCATCTCTCGTGCGCATTCCCGCATCATCGGTCGTTACCTGCCGGTGGATCGTCGCTACGGCGTGATTCAAGATGATGGTCGCGGGTGGGGAATGGACCTAAGAATCGCAACAGAAGACTCCATGGGGGCGCACGAAGGTGATTGGGTGGCTGTCGAAATCATCGACTACGCCTCGAATGACCGTCCATTGACGGGCCGAGTGATTCGCATCTTGGGTGACGTCGAAGACCCGTTGAATGATGTCATTCGCGTGATCCATGAAAAGGGAATTCCCGACGAGTTCTCATTCTCGGCGCGCCGTGAAGCCGCCGCGCTTGGAACCGAAGTGCGCGAAGCCGATATGCAAGGTCGTGAAGACGTGCGCAACATCGCGCTGATCACGATCGATGGAGCGACAGCACGGGATTTTGACGACGCTGTCTACGTTGAGATGACCAACAACGGTTTCCGTGTGGTCGTGGCGATCGCCGATGTTTCGAGTTACGTGAAGCCGGGAAGTGCGATCGACGAAGACGCTTATGCGCGTGGGACAAGCACCTATTTCCCAAACTTTGTCGTGCCGATGCTGCCAGAAGAGCTCTCCAACGAGCTTTGTAGTCTGAAGCCAGACGTGAACCGTCTATGTTTTG
>CAKQVW010000374.1 GCA_934277865.1 uncultured Pseudobdellovibrionaceae bacterium
CCTTCGAGCGACGATCGCGTTTTCTCAACGCCGCTTTGAAACCTTCGCGAAACAGAATCGGCATCCGGCGCAAATGGCGAACTGGAGATTCTGGCGTGAGCACGTCCATGGGGTACAGTCCAGCTTGGATCCTCTCGACATCGGCCAATAAAAGCTCGTCGATGGACTTTCTTGCGGCTTGAAAAAGTTCGGGATCATCGATCGGCAGCCGTGGACGTCGCTGATGCACGAGCATGTCGATCAACGGCAAAAACAGACTTTCACCGGTGTAAATCAAAGAACGAGAGCGCACGAGCGTTTTGAGCCCCGCGGCCTTCCAAGCTTCAGGAATTTCCATTTCACGGCCTCCGTGTTGTTTTATTATAGCGGGCGCGCGCCGAGTTGAAAAAGGAGCTTCTTGCACCCAGATTTAGAATTTGCTCAACTGGAAAGCAGCGCCGCCAGCGTGGGCGCCCCTCAGGGAACATGGAGGTTTTTATGTCTCAGACTTTCACTCGTTCGATCACGGCTACGGCCTCGGGCCTCGCGCTTTGCCTGCTGGGCGGTTTATCAAACTCTGTGGCGGCATCCCCCTCTTCGTCCACCTACACACCTGGTCCCTTTGGACCGAGCACCAAAGTTTTAAAAACCTTGGACTTACCGGCGACCACCAACAAAGCCAGGCTCTCGCCAAGCACGGAAGTCGACACTACAAAAAGTCAGACAAGTTTTGGCAAATTCAATTGCAACGACTTGCGACGAGCCGCACTCAAAATGGCAGTGCACGCCTCGAACATCGCCAACCGCGAAACCACACGGACTCCAGAAGGCGGGGCCTACCAACGCCAAGATCTCGTTTGTCACGTCGCCGGCTCATTTTGCTCGATCGAAAAGTCGACACAGTCACGCACGGTCTTTTTGCCAGGCCATCCTGATGCCGACTCCAACGGCATGGTGAAGTACCCATCAATCAATGTCGCAACCGAAACCGCAGGCTTGCAAAATGCCGCCAACGAATTGCGAATGTTGGCCAGCCTCGGCACCTGCGGCGCCAAAGCGATGGAGCTTGGCTCGACCATCACCATCAAATACGGATTCGATTTTGACGTCTCCACAGACACTCTTGGCTTTAACCGAGACGGGCGTCTGACCAGCTGGTCGCGCATCACCAAAGATGGTCGCTCGCAAGACTTTGCCTTCAACCAAGACGGCACGATTCAAGGCCTCTAACGGCTTTGGCACACTTGCCGGTAGTGCGAAACCAGGCTTTCTAAGACGCGTTCGTTTTCGTCTTGGTCCACGAGAAACACGCCGACAAAGGCGCGCGGGTCCGGCACGGGCATGCCGTTGATGACATCAAACGCCGAGAACATTTCTTCGCGACGATGCCACACCACCTCGCGATCCAACCACGGAGAATTCGAATCATACACGCGAAGCGAGGCACCTTCGGCAGTCCACTGGATCTCTTTCACCATCACCACGTGTTGGTAGTAGCGATCTGGACGCAAGATGATCAGTGGTTTGCGACCGCGTGCGACCAAGTCTTGTAACTCGGCCCACGTTTTTCTGTTCTCTTTAGGCGTTCGACTGTCAGGTCCACGCACGTAGCGAATGTTCTCAAGCTGGTGGAAGCGATGAACCTGATAAAATTCAATATCGGGCTTTCGACCGCGACTCAAATGCCCACCCGACCAACCGCTCTCGGTCGTCCCACGTTCCCAATCGCGCCAAAGGCTTTCGCTTAAGTCCGGCATGAACCAAAACCGATTCAGTGGATAAGCTTTCCACCCCGATTGGTCTTCGTACATTTCGTGTGCGCGAGCCTGATCAGAAAACTCACGAAGCGAAACCACCTTGCCGGGCTCGCGGAGGTGAAAATACAAGCGCTGAAACCGACTCATCGACCAGCAGGCAGCAAGATCATAGAAACCGTGGCGAAAGCCCCAGTTTTGAATCGGCAGGTGGTGATTTTCATAGAAGGAGTCTGGTTTGATCGCCAGCGCCAACGCGGTTTTGGCTGGCTCCAACTTGCCTTGAAGGGTTGCGCAGCTAAGCGAGGACACTCGGTGATCATTCACCACACTCGCCCGAAGGGCGTCAGGTGCCACCAGCAACGAAGCTCCCAAAACGATGGACACCGTCGACATTCGCATGGCACGCCCTCCCCGCCTGAACTCCATTTTCGATGGAGAGTCTCAAGCGTCCAAGCGTGCGTGTGCGGAACAGGTCTCAGGTCTTGAACTTCTTAGGCGACGAGGTCGGAAGACGACTTGCAAGAAGTTTGCGGATCAATCCATCGTCGTCTTCGTCGAAGATTTCACCGATGACCTCTTCCACAATGTCCTCAAT
>CAKQVW010000375.1 GCA_934277865.1 uncultured Pseudobdellovibrionaceae bacterium
TGGTTTTGAATGGATTCGAGACCTTCGCAGCCGCTCTTTCGAACGACTTTTTACGACATCACTAAACCTCTAAAATGACATCTGAGACCACGAGAATAACGCGATTTCCAATATAAAAGACTTTAGACGGGCCTCAAAACTGCACTACCAGCTGCCGTACTATTCATTTATAGCGTCAATAAACTCACTTCAACCGCCAATTTGGGAGTTGTTTTATGATTCAAAAACCTGCGACAGGCGTTCTTGCTTTCTTCTACGTTTCGACACTTTTGGCTGGAGACCTGAAGGACATTGAAATTTCGGGCTTCAAAGTTTTGGCAACAACACCAAGCATGATGAAACTCCAGTTTCGCGAAGAAAAACCTTTTATTATTTCTAAAACAAAATTCGCTTCCGAAAAACAAGCGAAGTCTTTTTGCGAAGAGAATGGCTTAAATCTAGATGTTAAAGGTTTTGATAAAGCATTGCTGCTTGCGATGTCAGGCGCAGCAAATTTGAACGGCGAAATTGAGCAGGCTATCTCTTTCAAGTTAAATGATCAAAATAGCGGCGTAGCAGCTTGGACCGGCAGCAATGACCAAATAATCGTTATGTGGAATGGCCGAGGCACAAGCACTGATACTGGGAAGATAGATGATTTCGCTAAAGCGGCGCGAAAATTAGGAAACCCAAAGACTGCTACTTTCGCTGCGATATGTGAATAAAACTACTTGATTATGGCTGATCGGCGCTTTCCGTAAGCGCCTTAAGCCGATCTCTTCAGAAGTTCCCGCATGTTCGTCGCTACACAAAGTAAACAACCCATCACGAAGCACATCATTTCTGATCGAGCCCGTACTTCTCAGCGAAGTCGTGGAGTCGGTTCGGGGCAATATCGAGGCGGCGAGCTGCTTCCGCTTTGGAGCTGGAGCTTTTCATAACATCCGTCTTCATTTGTCGCTTCTTTTCGTGAAGGTAGCACATTGCCCTTCCAAGAATACTCGCGGAACACTTCAAGACAGCGGCGATGGAATGAACGGTCAAAACCGTTCTCTTTGCAGATTTCCCGTGTGAAGTGAATAACAAGCGGCTCTATGTCGTCGGGTCGAGCGCGAAGTCGCGCAGTTTCTAAAATCACAGAACTCAATCTGTAGTAAAGGTCTTCACGGAATTTTCCCTCAGCGATGAGCTTTGGCAAATCGCGGTGGGATGCACGTATGGAAACGGTAGCCCCAACCGTGGGTGAGAGACGAGTTGGTGGTTTGCAACTGGAGCATGAAGTAAGACTCCAGTAAGATTTTAGTAAGACCGCGACCGTGATGACGAGTGATGAACCGTGATGCTCGGTAGCCTCAGCTCAGATTCAATGCATTCTGGATTCAGCTTTGATATCAGGTATCTGGATAGCCGATATCGAGATATCGGAATTGAAATGGTGGAGAAGTTTCCGCCGAATTAGGGGCTGTTGACGTTTCATAGAGGCAACCAGATGAACGCGCAGGCCAGAGCGATGGTGGCGGCGTAGTTCCGCTTTAGCTTGTCAAATCGAGTTGCCACCCCTCGAAAATGTTTGAGCCTTGCGATCGCGTTTTCTACCAAATGTCGAAGTTTGTAGAGATCCCAGTCAACGTCGGCATTTCCCGTTTTCGAGTTCCTTTTTCGAGGAATTATCGGGGTAGATTTACGCCGACGAATTTGTTCACGAAGATCTTCTGAGTCGTAACCTTTGTCGGCGATGAGGTAGTCCGATCGAGGAAGTTTTTCGACGAGAACAGGTCCGATCTTGGCGTCGTGAACTTCACCGCCCGTAATCTCAAAATCAATCGGATTACCACTGGAGTCCACAGCCAGATGGAGTTTCGAGCTTAGTCCCGCAACCGACCTTCCAATCGCGTGATCAATTTCTTGAGATCCCTTGGCTGCGCCTGATGAATGTTGATGCGCTTTGACGACAGTCCCATCAATAAATTCCCACTCGAGATCCGGCTCTCGAGCAAGAAGCTTGAAGACGAGAAAAAGTTTTTCGTTCCGTGACCAATCGTTAAAACGTTTGAAAATCGAATTCCAGTTGCCGAACTCGCGCGGAATATCCCGCCACGGGCAACCCATTCTCATTCGAAAAAGCATTCCTTCGACCGTTTGTCGAAGCCCGGGCTTGTCATACACTCGCGCATCGAGGAGCATGGTCCGAAGCTTCGACCAAGTCTCATCCGTGAGCATTGTTCGGGGCATGGTGATCTCGTTTTTTTGTTTCTCGACAAAACGAGTTTACGAGATCACCATTTTCTTTCAATACTTACACAATTCTCAAAATTGGAAGCACCGAGACGAATCGTCAACAGCCCCTAT
>CAKQVW010000376.1 GCA_934277865.1 uncultured Pseudobdellovibrionaceae bacterium
GTCCGCATGACGCGGGTACCGTCGATCATATTTTCACATGATCATGTGAATACATGGGCCGATCCTCGTCGGCAGAGTCTAAACGAGACGGATTTCACTAGATCGAGTGAAATTCGACGAAAAAGTCTGGCGAATGCGGCAAAAAATCACTTAAATTCATATGATCGTATGAAATCAAAAAAGCCCCCCGGAGCCGCGCCACCACCAGCCTCGAAAGCCATGAGTTCCGAGGCTCCTAGTGCAGTGAAAGCGCTTCGTGCGCTGGGAAAAGCCATCGCAACCGAGCGCAAGCGCCGAGACCTTAACCAAACAGAACTCGGCCGACTGTCGAACACCAGCATCAACTTCGTTAGCCAAATTGAATCGGGTAAACCAACTGCCAGGATCGACAAATTGCTTAGCGTCTTACACGCACTTGGACTCGAATTTCGACTCCAGCGAGGACGAGCCGTGATCAGCAACACCGAATCCATTGGCGACAAATGACATCAGCTCAATCAGCGAAAGACATCGCATCTATTCCCCTCTATAAGGACGGCGCACTGGTTGGGAGCTTAGATCGCACTCCAGATGGCTGCCGGATCTCATATGCCACGGCAGTTCCCTTATCCCGAATGTCCTTAAGTAGCTTGAAGATATCTTTCCCGTAAGCGGGCCCCTTTACAGAATTGAACATTGCAATACACCCAGCAGTAACTTGCTTACGAAAAACCAAGTCGACCAACTCCAAGCGACTTATGACGTTTGCATAAATAGGAATCTGCGCCTCAACAAGCAAATCATGAACGTCATTTGCTGTCGTGAAAAGTCGGTCGTCTTCGTAAGAGAGGCCGTACAAAAACCGGTATCTGCAAGGCACCCTTTTGTGGGAGGTTCACTTTCTTCTTCTCCATAAAAGTCTCCTTGCTTCTCTGGAGTTGTACTATGCCAAAGCCATGCAACTAACCGCCTGAAACTACTTAGATAATACCCATCGTACTTCAACCATCGTATTTCAACCATCGTGCCGGAGTTCGGATGATAGCGAAGAGCGGTGCGCGTGTTGCGACGTCAGTCAAAGCCACCCGGCGAAAAAATCTTCGTAATTGAGAATACGAATCTGCTGGGTTCGATACTCACGGTCAAAACCAATTCGATCGACTAGCTGGAAGCAAAACTCCGGCTTAAGCGCCTGGGAAAAGTGCGCAAGATGAGGTGACGGATTGGTGTCGTTGGACTTGCACTCAACCAGCATCCACGGTTTTTTCTCACGCGTTATTAGAAAGTCGACCTCACGCTTTTCTTTGTCGCGAACGAAATGCAGCTCAAAAAGCCCCTGTCCTGAATCTGTCCAATAGTGGCAGGCCTTTAGCAAATGAAGTGCGGTGAGATTCTCTAGGCGGGCCGATCGCTTGCTGCCTGGTATTTGAAGAATGTCGTATAGATAAAACTTAGGCTCGGCCTTCAGCGAACGCTTTAAACCTTTGGAGTAGGGACGCACGAAGAAACCGAAATAAAGGATCTCAGAAAGCAGCACCCAGTCGCGAACGGTTGCGTACGCGACGCCGACATCTTCTCGCAGGGAATTAAAAGAAAACAGCGATCCGACTTTTTCCGGAATCAGATCAAGGAGAATCCGAAAAGCATTGAGGTCGGAAAGTACTTTGACATCTCTCGTGTCTTCGAAGGCCAAGCGATCAAGACGCAGCCGACTCCACCGTTCGGCCTTGCCTTTGTGGCCGGCAAGAAGAGGTTCTGGAAAACCGCCCAACGTGAGAAGATCGTCCCACTTGAAGGTGTTGCTCCTTCGAGCGAAAAGCTGATCGGGCCCAGGCGGCGCGGCGGTTTCGCCAACGGAGAACGGATGAAGTCGATATGGAATATAACGCCCAAGAAGACTGTCAGACCCTCGTCGGTAGACATCTAATTTCGCACTGCCCGTCACAATAATCGGCAGCCGATCACCGTGCGTATCGTAAACCCCTTTAAGGCGCGTTTTCCATTTTCTGTCTTTATGAATTTCGTCGAGAATCAATGGGCCCTTACCGACGTTTTGTAGGGCCTGTTCAGGCGAGCGCACCCAGACCCGGCGAAACTCGGTCTGGTCCCAAGAAAGATAGTTTCGGGGTTCCTGCAAAAGTGATTTCGCTAGAGTGGTTTTCCCCACCTGCCGTGGTCCACTAATAAAGGCCATTTTATGAGCGTCCAGAGCATCTTCCGTTAAAATGGCTTTTAAATATCGGTCTTGCATTGTCTCAGAAGTTCTCACCACACTGATAATTGGTCAAGACCAGTTATCAGTGTGGTGA
>CAKQVW010000377.1 GCA_934277865.1 uncultured Pseudobdellovibrionaceae bacterium
GGATTGAGCCAAGAATTGAACTTTGGTTTGCAGATCGTTGATGGCGCCCCGGGCCACCATATCGAGAATCGTCGCGCGATGGCGACTTTCTGGCATTTTCTTCGCGCGACTTAAAAATGCGGAAGTCATTGAGCGGACACTGACGGCCGATGAGTTTTCAAATGCCATCCGGACCTTAATCGACAAATTCTGAATCTCCGGAGTGAGAACGGCTTTGCGAATAGATTCGATATCGCCGCCGCCGCGCTCTTGTCCGCTGGGACGAATAGCAGTGGGCGAGGATGATGGGATTGTGCTGGCGGGGTTCGAGCATCCAGCAAGAACCAGCAGTACGGCGATCGGTGTAGCGAGTTTCATTGTTCTTCCTCCATGTTATTGGATAGTGGGAATAAAGAGATTTGTAGGCAGTAAACTTGATTGGCGTTTGCGCTTTGTCGCTGGGCGAAAGTCATCATTTTGCGTCTAAAACTTTTTATGACCTCTTTGATTTCGGGAAGGTCTTCCGTGTCGACCGTCATGGTCATCGAAGAGTGATCTCGTTCTTCGATCGAAATTTCGTCCAGAGCCTCAGCCGATTTCACGAGAAGCTCTTTTTGGTGAAGTCTTCGAGCCACGGAAGTTTGATTGGGGTCCAAAATCGTCGAGGTGTTGCGAGCAACTGGTCGCCACGCCCCGTTCTCGAGGCGCACGATTTGGCCGGCGCGTTCGAGAAGCTGCAGGCTGGTCATGACCTCACCCGGAGAAAGTTTGAGGCGCGAGGCGATTTTTCGCACGCTGTGTGCATTTTCGGAAGATTTTGGAAGTTGCAGGTATTCGAGAATCGCATCGTGTTTCCAGCTTGCGATGAGGTCGAATTCTTCGTCCGCCATTCTGAGAAGTGTTTTACGAGAAGCGGAGATGGTTTTCCCGGAGTTCGCAACGAATGTTGAGCACTCAGATGGTGTTAGGCCGAGTGCTGTGCCGATACGTTCGATGGATTTGGCGGTTAAGGGACGGCGGCCAGCCATGATCGCCGAAAGAGTGGCGTGATAGACGCCGAGGGATTTGGCAAAGGCGCGAAGTGAGTACCGAGGGTTGGCCTTGGTTCGTCGGGCAAACTCTCGCTGGAGTATGCGATGGAAGTCTGTGCCTTCGCGAGATTGGTTGTTGAGGTCTGTGAGTTCAGCCATGGACGGGGTTTTAAGGTCATTTAATGGGGCTTGCTACCTAAAATGCGCCAAAGTGGCGCAAAGCGCTTACAAACCGGTGCACTCCTAGCGTCGTGTCTTTGCGCCGGTGAAAGTTTACAGGGCAAAAAAGGGGGGTGTTTGACTGCGGCGGAGCTTGAGAGCGCCGCCAAATTGACAGAAGCGATACCAGGACCTATCCTACGCCGCTATGAAAATTCGTCTCGCAGAAATCCCAGAAGAAGGTCGCCAGTTTACATTCACCCGTGAGTCGGGAGAGCTGAACACGGCTCTGAAGGACCTTCTGCCGGCTGTGCCTTACAAGGTCGATTTGACGATTCGTCCTCTCGGCAATGCCTACGAGATGGAGGGCAAGGTCGTGACGTCGCTAAGTGAGCTCTGCTCGCTTTGTGGATGGGATCTCAATCTCCCGCTGAATCGCACCTTCCGTGAGGTTTTGGTGGAAGAGGAAGAGACGGATCGTGAAACGCATCACGTTCACGGCAACCAATCGGTCGACTTCCTCTCCGAGGGGTCGTCGTCGACTTACAAAGACGGCGTGTTTGACGCTGGAGAGTTCGTCCACGAACTCGTCGCGATTTCTGAGCCGATGTATCCTTCTTGCGGCGATCCCGACTGTGAGCATCTTGAAGAGGCCAATGCGAAACGCGCAGAGCTAGAGGCCGAGTTCAACAAAGCGGATCTTCATGAGAAGACCAATCCGTTCGCCAAGCTTGCCGGCCTGAAGGTCGACGACACAAAGCCTTCCAACAAAAAACACTAACTTAAACCGGCCGGCGGGCCTTTAGAAGGCCGTGCTGTCCAGCGGGTAGATGCCGTAGATATCGTCTTGATTGTGGTAAACCCCGTCGGGCCCCGCGCTTGTGACAACGAGCTGCCGCTTTTGTTTGTCATACTTAAGTGTGTAGGCCTTGCCCCATTGATCAGTCGAAGTGTCGCGTTGAATGTTGTTCTGCGTGCGCATGTTTTTCCTTAAGTAGTCCGCAAAGCCCTCGGGCTTTGGTTGCGAACCATCGAGCGTGTCGAGGTAGACCATTTTGGCGATGTCCGAAATCTCTTTT
>CAKQVW010000378.1 GCA_934277865.1 uncultured Pseudobdellovibrionaceae bacterium
GGACGAGGGTGAGAAAACCAACGTGCAGATTCTGCTCATGCATTTCTATGCGTCGGTCGCAAACGCCCCGGTCGAACCCGGGGCGCCGGACTCGCCAGCCAACTAACGACCACGCTGGCTTGGCAAAGCGTCGCGACGATAGGCGTCAAACAGCAGACCACCGTAAGGCGCCAACAGCTCTTCGGCCATCGTGATCACCATCGCCGGCTGGCCGTGCTGAAAAAGCTGATCAAACGCCTCCGAATACCGACGAGCCAAAACTGGATCTTGCGATTTGATTCGCTTCAAGAGGCCTTTTCCATGCCCGGTCCAGCCTCCCCGCGAACGGCAATAAAAATCGCCCAGTTCACCAAACAGGCGCGCACCCGATGCATTGAGCTCGTGACGACTGCGCGGTTCACGCAAATCATCAATCATCTCAGAAATCATGTAACGGCGATCTTCGATCTCTTCAGCGGTGAGCTTAGGCGGTCCTTCACGCAAAATTTCGGCGGCTAGTTCTTTTGCCTCACGAGTTGCCGCCGTGGGTGCGGGAACTTCCAAACCTTCGCGAACCATTTCGCAAAGCGTGGCCGAACCCTCCGGGCGATCGACCCGATAGAAAAAATAGCGAAGCGTTTCGAGGTCATGAATAAACGCCTCAACCGGCCAGCCCTTGTGCGTGAACGACTCACGATACGCCATTCCCACCTTTGGAAAAATGACGACAAGATCAAGATCCGAATACGTGGAGGCTTCGCCGCGAACGACGGAGCCCGCGACAAGCACGGCGTTCGCTCCTTGGTAACGGGTTTCAAATAGATCTTTGGCAGCAAAAATCGGCGAATGGAGCGGCGAAGGTCGCGGGGGTTGGTTCATGGGCCCGAATATGTAGGAGAAAACCTATCAGATAGCCACCAAAATTCTGCGCGATTTGGCATTGCCTGCTTGGGGTACAAGGGGTATCACCTCCCGACACGTAAAACCGCTCGAAAGAGGTCCAAAAAATGGCAACGACTACAGCAGCAGCGAACGGAACCGTTCGTCAGTTTATCGACCACAACTACCGCCACTTCAACGCGGCGGCGCTGAAAGATGCAGCACAAGGCTACGAAAAGCACCTAAACGGTGGCGGAAAAATGCTTGTGACGCTTGCGGGAGCGATGTCGACCGCCGAACTCGGCATTTCTTTGGCAGAAATGATCCGCCAGGACAAAGTCCACGCGATTTGCTGCACAGGCGCCAATCTTGAAGAAGACGTCTTCAACCTCGTTGCACACGATCACTACGTGAGAATCCCGAACTATCGCGATTTGACTCCCGAGGACGAGCAAAAGCTCCTCGATCGTCACTTAAACCGCGTCACCGACACGTGCATCCCGGAAGAAGAGGCGATTCGCCGTATCGAACACGCCGTCCTCGAACACTGGCAAAAGGCCGACAAAGCGGGCGAGCGTTTCTTCCCTCACCAATTCATGTATAAAATTCTCCTCAGCGGTGAGCTGAAGAAGTACTACCAAATCGACCCAAAAGACTCGTGGTTGATGGCGGCTGCGGAAAAGAACCTGCCGATGATCGTACCTGGCTGGGAAGACGCAACTCTCGGCAACATCTTTGCCGCTCATTGCATGCAAGGTGACATCAAGAACGTGCACACCGTGCGTTCCGGCATCGAATACATGACAGAACTCGCAAGCTGGTACACAGAAGTTGCGCCAAAGTCGTCGATCGGCTTCTTCCAAATCGGCGGCGGCATCGCAGGCGATTTCCCGATCTGCGTTGTTCCAATGCTTCAACAAGATCTTCAGCGCGACGACGTTCCGCTTTGGGGCTATTTCTGCCAAATCTCGGACTCGACGACTTCGTACGGTTCGTACTCCGGCGCGATCCCCAACGAGAAAATCACTTGGGGCAAACTCGGCGTCGACACACCACGCTTCGTGATCGAATCGGACGCGACCATCGTCGCTCCCCTGATCTTCGCTTACGTGATGAACAAGTAGTTTAGCCGAGGGACAGTTCAAACCGCCGTTTAACTGTCCCGAACCCGCCAAATCTCCGGTAGCCATGAAGGCGCGGTCTCCGACTGCGCCTTTTTGTTTCGTGCGCGCGATGGCAAACCTGTCGATGGGTACCGACGCGCGCGTTCCTCGATAGCGCACCATTTCCGCCTCCATGGTCTTCGTGACTATATTCGTCTGAATCAGCTTGAGGTTAACGGTGTAAACCGACGCGAAGCGCGAGCCTGGATCGAAATCGAGAAGAGCT
>CAKQVW010000379.1 GCA_934277865.1 uncultured Pseudobdellovibrionaceae bacterium
TGATTCGGGCAAAGACGGCGTCGTTCCGTTTGAAACGGCCGTTGTTCCCGTCAAATATCTTGGGTTACCTACTCGCAAATAGAATCTTGAACGCGCGACAAAACGGTGTGGGACTCACGCGACTTCTCGCAGTCCATCATGATCCAATCTGGAATTCCGGGTGGGATCACGAGTCGCTCTCCAAGAACATCGGGCCCGTACAGCTGAGGGTCCACATCCGCCGCCGACACACGTCCACGAAGCATGGCGGCATGTGAGACGGCGGCCGACATCAGGACCGCCCCCGCGAGCGCGGTTGCCGTCTTCTGGAGACAGATTCCTGAGTTTTCGCCCAAGTTATCGACTGTAGCCGTCATGGATTTAGTTTTTGAACCATGATGGGGCGGGTCGTCAAATAGAATTCCAACCGCTTAGAGTTCGGGCGGGCGGGCGATCCCGCTCCAGGTGGCGGATTTGATCGCCTTTTTTACGGCATTTTCGACGACTCGGCCGGTGGTCTCTTCGAAACGGGCCTTCCAGCCTTTGGCGGCCTTCCAGGACAGTAAAAACACGTCCCGGTTTTCTTGATGGCGGGCGCGATCGAGCCATTCATCGCTGGTGCAGGTCTCATCGACCAACCCCAGTTTGAGGGCGTCTAAGCCGTACCAAATATCGCCGTTGGCCGTTTTTTCCAGATCGAGCTGGGGGCGAAACTCCTTCACGTGGCCGCGAAACAAGGTGTGGATGTCTTCAATTTGCGAGCGGAACTTTTTCATTCCTTCTTCGGTCACCGGACCCAGCATGCTGACAGGGCGTTTGTGTTCGCCGGCGGTCACTTCGAGGTAGTCCACCTCATACTTTTTCAAAAGCCGATGGAAGTTTGGGACCTGGCCGATGACACCGATGGAACCCAGCACGGCAAATGGACTTGCGATGATGCGGTTGGCGACGACGGCCATCATGTAACCGCCACTGGCGGCAATCTCGTCGATCGCGATCGTCAGCGGCACGCCCGCTTTTCTTAAACGCATCAGCTGACTCGCGGCGAGCCCGTAGCCGGTGACAGAGCCACCGGGGCTTTCCAGGCGAAGCAAAACCTCATCCGTCGGCTCTCCTGGTTTGGTTTCGCGATTGGCGACTTCGAGAATCGCTGTGACCTCGTTGCGAAGCGAGTCTGTTCGACTGGCTTCGACATCCCCTTTGAAATCCAAAACCCAAAGGCGAGGCTTGGCGGTGCCTTCGGCCACGCGTCGCTTTTCGTTTTCACGATCTTCCTTGAGGCGTGCCTTCCATTCTTTTTTGGTCACAAACAAGGATTCGAGCGAGCGTTTGCGATCCATCCATTCATCATTCAAAGACTTGGCCTCAAGGTGCGCCTGTCCACGCGGTCGGATGCCCATGTTGGAAAGCAGGATCGCGATCAGAGTTACGATGGCCGCGACAGCCAGTAGGACGGTGACAGTCTGGCCAACGAAAACCAGCAGTTCAGGCGAAATTCTTTCGATAAGGACGCGGGTGAAGGGGATAGCTTCTGTGTTCATGGGTCCAGATTGAACCAGATCAAAGTCTTGGTCTACGAAATGATTGGTCGAGTTTGGATGCGACGCAGCCCTTGGTCGCGCGAGTCTTTTTCAGGATCGACCGAAAATACATCAATGAAATCATTCAATCGCAGAACATTTCTACGAAGTTTTCTGGAGCTTATTTTGTGGCTGAGTTTGGGCGCCGTCATGGGGGCGGCCGTTGTGCTGCCTGCCGAGGCGGAAATGTCACCTCGCGAATATGAGGCGCACCTCGTACAAAAGAAGCGGGACTTTCAGAAATATCTCAGTGAGCGTCTGAAGGCCTCGGAGTCCGAACGCGATGCTGCGCTTGCGATGCGAGCTAGCCGTGAAAAAGAGTTGCACGAACAAAACGAGCGGCAGCGTCGTTACCGGGAACAGATGAAGCGGTATTCGATGGAAGAAGTCGAGGCGTTAGACCGCGCCGATGAAAAACGCATCGAACAAGAGCGCCGGCAAGGGGAATCCTTGCGCCGAGATTTCATTGCAAGGCGCGATCGCCTTCGTGAACTCGATCTTGCGATCTCGCCGATTGATGAAATGAAAGAGTTCGATATCGATATGAGTAAGGAACCGGATTTCAAGAGTTCGTATCCAAGCGCAGAGATGCAGAGTTTTGGTTCTGGCGGTGCCGACTAAGTTCGGCCTAAGGAGCATCGGTGTTGTCTGAATGGTTTGAGACAAGTGAAGTGC
>CAKQVW010000380.1 GCA_934277865.1 uncultured Pseudobdellovibrionaceae bacterium
GCCGGTGAACGATCCCTTTTCGTGACCAAACAGTTCGCTCTCCATGAGGCTTTCTGGAATCGCGCCGCAGTTGATGGCAATCATCGAACCCGACTTGCGAGGCGAGTTGAAGTGGATCGCGCGCGCGACCAACTCTTTGCCGGTCCCGTTTTCACCGCGAATGAGAACCGTCGTGTCGACTTTGCAGAGGCGGTGAATGAGATCAAACACGTCGCGCATTTTTTTACTGGTACCGACAAACTCGCTGTCGATGTCGTCGTCAAAGATCGGGTTGGAAAGTGCCAAGCGAGAAACCATTTCGCGCGCCTCATTGGCTCGCGTGACGATTTCGATCAGGCGCTGTGGTTGCACCGGTTTTTCGAGGTAGTCGTAGGCCCCTTCTTTGATCGCCGCAACCGCATCCTGCAAGTTCGAGTGTGCGGTCATCAGAACCACAAAGGTGCGTGGGTCATGCGCTTTGATGAGTTTCAGAGCCTCAATGCCGGTGAGCTCTGGCATGCGGACGTCCATCAGAACCAAATCCCAATCCGAGCTCTTGAACTTTTCGACGGCTTCGCGGCCATCGGCGGCTTCTTGAATTTCGAACTCAAAATCGGGCATCGAGTTACGAAGAATAGAGATCACGGATTTGCGAAGTTCCGCCTCGTCGTCCACGATCAGAGCTTGAATGCGTTTTTTCATCTGGTTCATGTCAGTCTCCGGTTTCTCTTCGACAGTTTTTTTCCGACAGTTTTTTATCCGCCAGGTTTTTATTCCCCGACGGGCACGCGGAAGCCGATCTTGGTTCCCGCTCGCTCAAACGGCGCTCCGGGAGGAGACTCGAGAAAGACAGTCCCCCCGTGAAGCTCGACGAAGTATTTCACGAGATAGAGTCCAAGGCCAGACCCTGTCGCGGTGCTTTCCGCCTTTAAGCCGCGTGTAAACTTATTCCATACCCGTTCTCGGTCTTCCAGCGAAATGCCCGGTCCCGAGTCTTGTACGCTTACCACGACGTGGTCATCTTCTTCTGACGACAGCACATGCACACTGCCACCCGCTGGTGTGTACTTGATCGCGTTTTCCACGAGGTTGTGGATCATTTCTTCCAGCAGAGTCGGGTCGGCTTCGATTGAAAAGAGAGGCTCCAGCTCACTGGTGATGGTGATCTGCTTTTCCTGCGCAAGTGGTCGGAGGCGGGCCAGGACTCGTTCGATGGATTCGTTCACGTCCACGGGCTCGCGCGTGATGGCGAATTCGCGGGCCTCGATTTTGGTCACCTGCAAGATGCTTCGAATGTAGCGGTGAAGGTCGTCAGACGACCTTCGCAGGTTTTTTAAATCCTCCGCGATTTCCTGTTCCATTGACCGCGAAAGCAGCCGGTCGCAGATCGCCTGGATTTTGGCGATCGGGGTCTTTAAGTCGTGGCTCATCATGCTCACGAAGTTGGTCTTAAGCTGCTCAAGCTCTTCGGCCGCCTTGCGGTCTTGCTCGAGCCGCCAATTTCGAGCCTCGTTGGCCGCGACCTGGTGGCTTAAGAAAATGATGTAGGTCACCGCAAGTTGCACAACCGGCCCGACGGCCGGCATCCAAAGCGCAAACGAGTCAAATAGCCAGACGGAGAGCGAAAACCAGCACAGGGCGCCGAAAGCGATACCAAAAATCACCACCGGCTGCGGGTAGCTTAAGATAAAGATCACGGCCGCAAACACGAGGCCGGCTGAAATCAGAAATGAAATCCAAAGCGACATCCGGCGCGGAATCTTGTCGCGCAAGATATTATCGGTGATGTTGGCGATTGCCTCGGCTCGGCTCATGCGGCCAAGTGGGGTTGTGTAGGACTCACTGGAATCCGACCGATTGCCAATGATGACGACTTTGCCGTGAAAAGCCTCCGGAGGCACACGGCCTTCCAGCAGATCGCGAACGGAAACCGTCGGGAACGAGCCGGACGCTCCCAAAAAGTTGATCTCCAGCGGCGCACTGATGTCGCCCGACTGTCCGCTGTCGAATGCCGACTCAATGCTGCGCACTTCGCCAACACTCTGCGGGCGTACTTTTTCGGCCTCTCTTGCCAGTTCGGCAAGCCGAGTCCCCAGGTGGGGCATCTGAATGAGCGATCTTTGGTAGCGTCGAAGTGTGCCGTCATCGTCGACACGAAGACTGCGAATAGCGATGTTGCGATTGTACGTTGTCGCGAACACCGGAATC
>CAKQVW010000381.1 GCA_934277865.1 uncultured Pseudobdellovibrionaceae bacterium
CCATTGTCCCACGAAGAGTTTTAAAGACCCGTGCGAGATCAAACGTCAGGCGCTCCATGAGGCGCAGGCTCTGGCGATAATCCACTTTTGAATTGGTGAACCCAAGCACCATTCCTCCCATGCGTCCATCGATCATCAGGGGCGTGATCGTCGCGTGCTTCGGTAGCATCCCGCGGTAGAACTCATTAAAGAACTTCTGGTTCACTTCGCTCGTGACCAAATAACCGTGATACGGCTTAGCCGTGCGGAACACGACTTTGAAAATGCTTGGCTCGACCAAATCAATTGGCTCTGGTTTGTCGCCGCGAACCGAGAGGAAGAGGTCGTTCCATTTCCAAGGAACCAGGTCGCCGCTGCGGAAGAGCAAAATCATTGCGCACTCGTAGATGTTGCAGGCCTGTAAAATCGCTTGAGCGCCGGCTTCGTCGATGGAACGACATTGGTCGAGATGAATGGGATCAAGTTTACCGATGGCGATCGACTTATTGAGATAAGTTGGATTTCCGCCAGGAGGCTCTGGACGCTCTTGATGAACACCTCGCTCATTGGCGCCAAGCATAGACGTGACGGGGGTGTTTTCCAGACGTCGAGCTCGGGTTTGTGTACCGGCGAATGTTCCAGTTTTACCGCCGATTTTTGTATCTTGGTCGGAGTCGCCTTGTGCGCCGTTGTTTTGGATGCTGACGGCTTGGGTGGCTTCAAAACCTGCACCTTTTGAAGAGCGTGGTTCGAACGCTGAGGGGGTTCCAGTTGAGGACGTTCCAGTTTTCGACGAAGACTTGGCGGCTGGCTGCGTGGCCGCATCGTCCACGGGCGCGAAGAGAGGCTTGCGAATTCGGCCCGTTTTTGGTGCCTGTTCAGCAGCCGGCGCGGCAACCGCTTCAGTAACTGGTGCAGCCACGGGTTCAGCTGGCGTTTCGGTACCGGCTTCGGTCGGTGATTGGCTGGCGGCTTCCGTTTCGTGTCGAGGAATCGAGAATGGAAGGTCTGGAATTCCGGCGTTTTTGCCGGTGCTCTTGGGTGCTGCCGAAGCGTTCTGAGCCTCTGACGGAACTTGATTCATCGCATCCGATGCGGCCATCACAAGTGATGCAAGAGGATCATCGCTGTCGAGGACATTGGCTGCTGGGGGCTGCTCACTGGGAGTTTCTAGCGCGGCCGTTTCTGGCGCGGGCTTTTCTGAAGCTGAGATTTCAAATGGCGGTGTCACCGGAGTGTCGGCTGCAGTGGCCACTGGATCCGTGTCGATGTTCAAATTCAGTGGTGGTGGAGCGACGGGCTTTGGCTGAACCGAGGGCTCGTCAGTCGTTTTTGTTTTTGCAACGACTTCGTCTTTTCCAGTTTCAAAGTTGTGAACCAGTGTGCCGCCATCTGAAGCGGAGTTTTCAGACTCCTCTGGCTGAGCGGCCATAGCTGGTGAAGGAATTGAGAAGCCTTCAGGTGCCTCCGAGCTTCCAGCAAGCGAAGATCCGTTGAGGTCAAAGTTCACAGAGTCATCTGCAGGCTCACTGCGGACTTCACTGGGAGCTTCCGTCGGCGTGGCGGTCGCGAACTCTTCTGGCATGATGAAGCCATCTGGCAAGACCAAACCTTCGGGCGCCTCACTTGTGGGAGCATCGGCAAGTGCCTCGTGGCTCTCGTTAGTTTCCGATTCCTGGTTGTTCAAAAGCCCAAGCTCGCGACTGAGTGCTGCAAATGGATCACCACTGTCATCGACAGCGGCCGGCGCGAAGGGTTGTGGCACCGGAGGTGTCTCTGCGTGCGCAGCCGGCGCCGCAGACTCCACGGCAACCGGTTCGCTGACTGCCGGTTCTGCAGTGGCGGAAGGTGCAGTTTCCTGTGGTGGCGTGAAGATGATGGGTTTCGAAGCCGTTGCTTGATCAACACGTTCGAAGTACTCGCGCAGACGGGAAGGGGCCGCCAGCACCACACGGTGACGTGTCGAGAGCGTGAGATTTTGTGCTGACGGATTTGCGACAGCGACGAGGAGGACATCGTCCCACTCGGTCAGCGGCATACAGGTGGCACTCCAAGGGTGAATTTCTTTCACGCGGTCCCAGAAGATCGCGTCGACAGGGGCTTCGAAGTACGCCTGGCGCACAACCGGTATCTCAAAGGCTTCGGA
>CAKQVW010000382.1 GCA_934277865.1 uncultured Pseudobdellovibrionaceae bacterium
GCTCTTGGCCCCTCTCTGGCGTACGAGAAACTCACCTTCAAAAAGTCCCAAGTCGGATCACTCCCGGAAACCAACCAAGAGCTCGCACGCGAGTCGTTGGTTCCCGGCATCAGTTTCGTTTTTGTGTATTGATCACCGCAACGATCAGGGGCTGCCAAAAACTTCTGGCGGAGCATCCGCATCCGGCGGCAGAACCTCGTTGGTAAAAACGAATTCCTCGACACTTCCGACCGCCGCGATCGCAGCCGGGATCGCGGCCGGCATACGATTCGAAGTCGGCTGAGGGCCCAACATCGCCTTGCGAGATTTTTCCGATCGTTTTTCAACTCGAACCGCACGCGCCGTTGTGCCTTCGGCGATCACACAGTCACCTTCACGCACCACTCGTACATCCAGAAGGTGTGTCGCCTTGTATCGCTTCTGCGCCTTCAAAATCGCTTGGTCCGCAAGGCCAATGACTTTGCCCGTGTTCACGATGGGGCGGTCGTCCTCACAAAATTCCGTTAGAAACGAGTTTCCCGACTGCAGTCGAAAATCTTTCGGAAGCTTGGAATGAGTCATCGAAACCACAGGAACCGTCAGCAGATTCCGTTCCTGAATTCCCGAGCAACCGACTGCAAAAAAAGAAAGTCCGAGAGCCGATAGAGTGATCTTCGAGCGCTTCAACACAGTAGGCCTCACTTGTACGCCACGGCAGAAATTTTTAAACAGCGACGACCGACAAAAAAGAGGTTCCAGCCCTCATCTCGCATCTGAAGATTGGTCATCATCCGAACATTGGTCTTCATCAGACGAGCACGTGAACTCACCGTCTCCGACATCCCTTGCGAAAAGCTTGTTGTTTCCAAGCCCACAGCGTTTTCCAGCGCGTCTTCAAAAGACGGCGCACCCTGCACACTGTAGCCAAACAGCGTAAACTGACAGTCCTCACTTCGAACCATGCCGGCATTCTCGACGGCGTGAATATCGTGAGTGATCCCAATCGACTTAAAGTAACGATAGTCTTGATATTTTGTCGAAGCGCAGCCCAAAGTGAACAGCGCTTGCAACCCGATCAGCGCGAGCAGGAATCCGATTCGTTTGGTCATAGATTTCACGATAACAGCCGAGCGCAACGTGACCAGTCCAGTCCCGGTAGGCTCGCATTAGAGGCGGCAAAAAGAAAAAGCCCCTGGGCTTTAGACCCAAGGGCTTCTTCGCTGTCTCTTTTCGTGCAGGAGCGCGAAAATTAGAACGGAAGTTCTGGAAGCTCTGGAAGGCCTCCGCCACCGCCGCCGCCGCCAGCACACCAAGGAGCATCAGGCATGATGCCGCAGATGATTTGGCACATCATCTCGTCGCCGAGCGGGCACTCGCCGCCGCCGCCGCCGCCGCCACCGCCGCCGGCAGGGCCGACACGGATCGGAAGCGAAGTCGAAGTTGCGCCTGAAGCGTCAGACACCGTGATCGTTGTCTGGCCATCTGCTTTCGCAGTGAATTTGCCAGTTGCATCGATTTCTCCGATGTTTGCATCAGCTACCGCGTAAGTGAGAGCACCTTTCGCGTAAGTCGCAGAGAACTGCATTGTGTCGCCAGCCTTGAGCGAAGCCGCTGCAGGCGTGATGAACATCTTTTTCGCCAAGACCGCTTCTGTCGCTGCCAACATATCAACGCGGCAGTTACAAGCGACTTCGATTTGCGCCTTCGCGCCAGTGTGCTGAAGGATCGCACGGATCTGCGCACCTGTGAGTGACGAATCCTGAGCTTTCAGGAACGCCGCGATACCCGATACAAGTGGAGTCGCCATCGAGGTACCCGAGAGCTTTCCGTACTTGTTCTTAGGGAGCGTCGAAACGATGTCAACACCAGGAGCCGCAACGTGAACAGTCGCGAGACCGTAGTTCGAGAACGACGCTTTTTTGTCGCTCGAATCGCTTGCCGCTACCGAGATCGTATTCGCGAACTCTGCGTTCGTTGGGAAGACTTCCGTCTTGTCGTTGTTACGACCATCGTTTGCAGCAGCCATGATCATGATCACGCCTGCGTCGCTTGCGCGCTTAACAGCATCGACCAGCGGCTGAGCTTGTGCACGAGGAACCGTCGCACCCCACGAAGCCGAGATGATGTGTGCACCTTGTGCGAT
>CAKQVW010000383.1 GCA_934277865.1 uncultured Pseudobdellovibrionaceae bacterium
GTTTGGCTCGCAGGCTCCGGTGCCGTTGTTTCATTTCACGGACTGTCTGGTTTCTCAGGTGAAAGCCTTAAAGGGCGGGCATTTGCGGCTTCGTTTGGCGCAAGCCGGCGCCCCGCCGATTCAGGCGATTTGGTTCAGTCCGCCAAAGTTGGACGGCATGGACGATCACGCGCTGATGCAAGGGCTGCGTGTGGAGGTCATTGGTGAAGTGCAATGGAACCACTACCAGGGGTCGCGCACGATTCAGCTTCTTGTGAGCGATGTGAAGATTGCATCGTCGGGTGTTGCGGCAGGTCACAATGCATGATAGCCCTCCAGGCGGCTGGGGGGCTTACCATGGGTGTTCACACGAAATTGCAGAATCAGATTCAAAATAGCATTCAAACTCGTATCCAACAGACCAAACAAGTGATCAAAGCGACCGTTCCGCCCAAACTGATGGAGCGGGCCGATCAGGTTTTGCTGGGGCTTTCGCACACGGGCCAAACGATTCCCAATCTTCTCAAACAGACTTTTAAGAAAATCGAAGGCAATCCTCACGACGTGATCGGCCGTTTGAGCCGCACGGTCATCGAGCATGCCGAGAGTGTTCGAGCGACGTTGACCAAGTCAGCATCGGCTCCGGCAGCGCCGGCTGCGGGAGCGGGATCGGCGGCCCCTGAGGCGGCGACAATTGTCGCCGTAGCCCCTGCCGCAGCAGCACCCAAAAAGAAAGCAGCTCCCCCAAAAAAAGCACCAGGCAAAAAAAACGCCGGCAAACCTGCTCGGCGAAAAACGACAAAAAAGTAGGGAGCTAAGAAGTGACCTCCGTCGTATTGCTTTCTAGTGGATTGGATTCGACGGTGAATCTCTATGAAGCTCGCGAGAAGTCGGAGGTTCGACTTGCGTTGACCTTTGATTACGGTCAGCGCGCGGCGGCCCGCGAGATTGCGCGCGCACGTGAGCTGACGTCTCGGCTTCAGATCCCGCACAAGGTGATCGAACTGCCGTGGTTTCGTGACTTCACGACAACCTCTTTGGTTGATCGCTCGCAAGATGTGCCAACAGCCAATGTTCAGATCGACAACCTCACCACAAGTTTTGAAACGGCCAAAGCGGTTTGGGTTCCCAATCGCAACGGGATCTTTTTGAACATCGGTGCCGCGTTTGCGGAAAGTCTTGGCGCGAAGTGGTTGGTTCCGGGCTTTAACGCCGAAGAGGCCGCAACGTTTCCCGACAACTCGCAGGCGTACCTGGAAGTGGCGACCAAGGCGCTTGGTTTTTCGACTGGCAATCACGTGGAAGTGAAGTGTTTCACGACGACGATGGATAAAACTCAGATCGTGGCGCGTGGAAAAGAATTAGGTGTTCCGTTTGAACTCTTGTGGCCATGTTATTTTGGCGAAGAGCGTCCATGCGGCAAGTGTGAGTCATGTCGGAGATTTCAACGGGCGCTTCAGGCCAACGGGTGAACAAATTGGGAAGTTTTCAGTCGAAGTTTTTGGAAATGGATGAAAAGCAGTCGCGCTATGACGGCACACAGTTGCGCTCGCTGTATGCCTATCTGGAGCATGGCTTGCTTGGTGACTCCGTGGTGGCGTGGATCGGGCCATGTGATGTGGGTTTTGAGCACATGGTCGATGGCGAGGACCTTCGGGACGCTTCCGCGATTCGCGGTTCTCAAATGCTTCATTTCATCGTCGAGAAATTTGAAGCGCGCCTGCCGGAGATGGTCGCACTTCAGCGGCTGATGAGTGCGATCGCAAAAGACTTGCTTGAGACATCGAGGAAAACGAAGGGCTCGCTTCGACGAGATGGGGATGATCTCTATTGGAAATTCGACTCGAGCGCGACCGAGGAAGGGAAACTCTCAATTTCGATTGCGACGGTTTCACCTGTCTCTGGATTGATTCATTTTGCGATCAACGTTTCCAATCAAGGAACGCCGGTGAAGACGGCTTCCTTAGAGGATCTCGGCCTTGAGCCGAAGGCTTTCGCGAAAGCCTTGCTGGCGAAGCTGGTTTCGGAGTTTGATTCGATTTCGTCCGCCACACGCAAAGTAAAAAGGGTGAATTGACTTCTGGTTTTTACGTGTTTGCCGCAAATGTCGT
>CAKQVW010000384.1 GCA_934277865.1 uncultured Pseudobdellovibrionaceae bacterium
GTCTAGGCCAAGCACAGACGATCATCGCAGATTTGCTTTCCAGCGGAAAACGCACCTCTGCCAAAGGTGATTCACTGATTCTGGGACAAGCGTCGCGCGATGGCACCGAGTGGGCAGGAATTGTTCCAAGCGGCGTTGCGGGCCTTGAGGTGCTCAATGTTCATCAGCACATCAATCGGCTATGGCGCGATGACAGAATGTCGTTGCTTTGGAGTATGCTGATTTATCCGTTTAACCCGGAGCTCGCTCTTGTTCGGTTGTTTGCCGACCTCGATCTGGACTTCAACACCTGGGACCGCTTGTCGCGTGACCGTGCTACCTATGGAGTTTTAGGATCCGATGCCGGTCAGCCAGCAAAAATTCTCGGGTGGCCAACAAATATTCCTAGCTATCAGTCGCTGTTCAACCTGGCTTCCAACCACGTTCTATTGCGCAGTGAGCTCACGGGAGACTTTGAAAGCGACCGGGAAAAAATCATGAATGCGCTGATGGCGGGAAGCTCGTACATCGCGTTTGATTCGCTGGGACAGACTAAGGGATTTGCAGCTTGGTACGAAGACTCAAAGGGCATTCAATCCCTTGGGAGCCGGCCGATGTTGGACGATCGAAGCCGCTTGCTCGTTCGCCTTCCAAAAAAGCCGACGGTTCCCTTTGAAACCGTGATTCTTCGTGACGGCGTTGGAGTCATGACTTCGAACTCCACCGAAACGGAATATCGTATCTATCAACCGGGCGTTTACCGAGTTGCGGTTCGCCTGTTTGTAAGCCCGAGCGTCCTGGACGGCGGCCGCTGGATTCCGTGGATCATCTCCAACCCCATCACCGTGCAATCCCGCCATCAGGGTTCGCGGTCGAGCGCCTCGGCAGTCCATTCGATGTCTTCGTCGGGAACTACAACTTGGCAGCTTAAGCGTTCGTCGATGTCAAAACCACGATCCTGAGCCATTTCGCTCTCGATCTCTGATCGCTCGGGAACCCCACCTCGTTGCACCTTCAGACGAATTCGGCAGGTGCCGCAAGAGCCCATGCCACCGCAGGAATGGTGAATTTCCACCGAGTTTTCCACAGCTATTTCCAGAATCGATACACCTGCGACCGCTGGCAGAAGGTGTTCTTCTCCAAACGAATCAATCAGCTTCAAAATCGAGCGGATCTGGGTTTTACTCACGCTTCGATTTTACCTGGCAAAGGGGGGGACGTCATGCGCTTCATCGCTTTCGACTTGGAGACCACAGGAACTCTTCCGGGAGTCGACCAAATCGTGGAGATCGGCGCCGTTCTCTTTGACGACAAAGGCGAACCGGAAACTATTTTTGCAACTCTGATAAACCCCGGAATCCCAATGCCCGAAGGCGCGAGCCGCGTAAATGGCATCACCGACGATATGCTTGTCGGGAAACCCAAGATCTCCGACGTCTTGGATGCCTTTGCCGACTTCTGCGGTGATGAGATTCTCGTCGCCCACAACGCCCCATTCGATGCGCAGTTTCTGACGGCAGACATCCGCAAGTATGAGTCGCGCGCTCCAGGCGGAGTCATTCTCGACACGTGCAATATCGCACGCAAAGTGTATCCGGGACTCGCGAACTATAAACTTGGGACCTTGGTGCAACATCTCGGCATTCCCTCTACTGGCTTTCACCGGGCAGAGGAAGACGCCGGCTATTGCGGAACACTGTTTGCCAAGATGGTGAATCGACTGACTCAGCCAACTGAACCGTCGATCGCCACATTGATTGGGCTCACAGGAAAACCTGAGCTTCGTTTCCCAAAGATCGAGAAGAAACCCAAGCAGCACGGCCTCTTTGATATGGGCGTCTGATGCCCTGACGTGTCCTCAAAAGAAATTTACGAACGGGCACGGTGAGCGATCGGAAAGCGGCGGCCGCGGCCGAATGCGTGTTCGGAGACTTTCAAAATGGGTGGCGCCTGCCAGCGTTTGAACTCGCTTTTGTAGGTTGCGTTCAAGAGCCACTTTTCTATAGCATTTTTCGGAGCTCGCCGCCGTTCGATGATGTTGACGACGGCAGTATCCAGCTCGTCATAAGGT
>CAKQVW010000385.1 GCA_934277865.1 uncultured Pseudobdellovibrionaceae bacterium
TTTTAAGAATTTATCTCGCAAGCCAAACCACCCGCTGAGATCTGACTATCCTCAAGAAGCCCGTGATGTTTTGTTCGTGGACCTGGTGGTGTGTCGGCCTATTCGGGAAGCTCTCGCGCGGCCGGACGCCGCAGCCCAAGTGTCATGACTCTCGAGAGCGAGGGCATGGATGCCCGCCTTCCCGAGTAGTCCGACACCTCTCACCAGCGCCTTAAAAAAAACACACCACGGCTCTCAAATCCACACAGCCAGCCGGGGCAGTTTCTCAAAAGTAAAACTGAAGGCCGAGTGATGGCTGCAATCGCCAAGGCACCTGCGAGCCGCTTTGAAAGGGCATGACTTCGAGTTCTGTCTGGAGGCGTAGGCGCTCGATGATCGTCAAAGACACCCCCGGTCGCATCACAATGCCAAGACAGTTTGTGAGATGCTCCTGTGAGCCAGAGTTATCGGTCTCACAAGACTCATTGCCGTGTGCACGTCCAAATTTGTAACCGACCGTCAGAGACAAGCGCGCTTGAAGGAACTGAGCTTGCCACGAGCCGGGTTCGACTTCGAAGCCGACAAATGGCGTTGCGACGGGTGCGCCGGAGGAAGGGCCAAGCCATCGATCGAGGTCCTCTAGGCCAAAACCAAACACAAGTCGTGTTCGTCCACGGGGGCCTGCGGAGTTCAATGCCGAATAGCGAAGCGAGGTCTGAGGGCCGAATGCAAACGTCACATCGCGCTCGACGGGAAGTGGTTCGATTAAATTCAGAGATGCGGGCCCACCGACTCCAAGTGCCCAGCGCTCGGAGAGCGGCTGCTCGGCCGCGAGCGCTGATATGGCGGCGATTGCTTCGGTTTTGATTCTGGCGGGCGCGCGCCAAGACTCGTGCGCGGAAAGGCCGAGATCTCGGTACTCATACTGTTCGTCGGCGAGTGCGTTGGCGAGGAACTGAAAGTCGGTGTTGCGTGCTTCGCGGCGTTTGGCCGCCACACGTGCGAGTTTGACGAAGCCGTCGTCAGCCATTTTTTCGCAGGCGTTGTTTTTGACGCCATCCAAGATTTCGTCGAGACAGGAAAGTCGAAGCTCAACACTGGGTCCGACAATTTCGGGGAGAACGAGTTTTGTGCCGATGGGCTGTTCGCCGATACGAAGCGAGGTGCGCAGTTTTTCACGAGCGTACTTACGTGTCTCCCATAGACCTAGGTGAAAATCAAAAATGCGAAAGTCGCGTTCGAGAAAACCAAAGAAACCCAACATCGGATCACCAAGGCGGGGCACAAGATTTTTGGGAGAAGCAATTTGGTTTTCGAGAGAAGGAGATTGCTCAAGCAGAGCTGTCGAATCTTGATTGCGTGAGCCTTGAAAAAAGAGACCTAACAAACCATCGGTCAGATTCACCAAAGGGCTTGGGGAATTTGATGAGTTTGTTTGGAAATTCGTGTGTGTGCCGAGATCGGAGTAAAAATAAAGAAGGCTTGAGCGAGGCAGACTGGTTGGATCTTCCTTCACGGCAGGGATCTCGCGCCACTGGATCTTTCCAGTCGGTGCAATGAAAAGACCGCTGCTTGCGACTTTTTCCGCAAGCGCAAGGGGCTTGTTGTCGACAAGGCCGCCGTCAAGGAAGTGATCGGTTCTCACATCTTCGGCGGGACATCGAAACGGGAGCTCGATATTTTGCCAGCGTTCGGAATCCGAGGCGACGCAGGTGCGAAGCGTCTGCGGCTGGAAGGCCAACGGAAACGCCGAGCTTGCGAAGAGGAGTTCACTGAGTGCGGCGAAGTTTTGCGCGTCGTCGTTGACGTGTAAATCAAGGAGAAGCGCTCGGGGAAACAGCCCCGGATTGACGTAGTTCGTGATCAGCGGAGTTCGTCCTGGGCCTCGGCCACGAATGCGAAGATTGAGTTTTTCACCTTGGCGTGAAAAGCCAATTCGCGATGTTTCCGTTAAAGGTTGGAGGCGAGTGA
>CAKQVW010000386.1 GCA_934277865.1 uncultured Pseudobdellovibrionaceae bacterium
CCTGGACGAAGGTGCCCAATTCGAAGGGAAACTGTCCTTTGAGGGCGTTGTCCGAATCGGTGGAGCTTTCAAAGGTGAGATTTTCACCCGAGACACGCTTGTCATTAATCCGGGCGCGATGGTCGAAGCAGAGGTTGAGGCCGATGTCGTTGTGATCTCGGGGACGTTCGTGGGCAGCGTTGCGGCGAGACGCCGCGTCATTATGCACCCACCGGCTATTTTCCGAGGAACCGTCACCACACCAAGTCTTCGAATTGACGAAGGTGTCACATTTGAGGGCGCGTCTTATATGCCGAGCTCCGCTATGCCGAACACCATGGTGCCCAGTTCTTCAGCAACTCCATAGCCGAACCGGCACCGGTAAACACGCCTCCGAATCGGGCAATTTCACCAAGTATCTTCACTAGGGATTAGTCATCGATTTCATTTCATTTTTTGGGGTCCTTAAAGAGGTCTCAATTCCCTTGCCACGTTTCAGTCCCGATGCTACTGAGAGCCGCTACTCGAACAGAAATTTCTGGTGGAATCGGAATCATGGAATTGCTGAAATCTCTCGGCATTGACGTCGACACTTTATGGATTCACGTCCTGTGTTTTGCTGTTGGCTATTTGTCGCTCTCGAATCTAGTTTTTAAGCCGTACGCAAAAGCGCTGAAAGAGCGCGAAGGCCGCACCGTCGGTGGTGAGGAACTTGCGCAAAAGCTTCTCGTACAAGCTGCAGAAATCAATGCAGATTACGAACAAAAGGCGAAAGCGATTTCTGCCTCGATCCGCGCGGAGTACGACAAAAATCGCCAAGAGGCGCAGCGTGAATCGGAAGCTCTGATTGCGAGCGCACGCCAAGAAGCTGCAAAACTTCTCGAAGCGTCGCGCGCGACAATCTCAAAAGAGATTGCGTCTGCGAAGTCCGCTCTCTCTGCTGAGGTTCCATCTATCACGGCCGCGATCACATCCAAGATGGCGGGCAAGGAGATCTCTCTGTGATGAATCAACATTGGATGAAAGTTTTTGCAGTTGCCGTGGTTCTTGGTTTGCCAATGATATTGGCGAGCCATTTTGGCCAAGCGGCTGGCGATGCTCACGAGGGTGGCGGTCTTCCGACGATGTTCTGGCTGCAGGTCGTGAACTTCACGATCTACCTCGGTGCGATTATCTTCTTTGCCAGAGGCCCGCTTCGTGAAATGTTCAAAGGCCGATACGATGGTTTCTTTTCTGCTGTAAAACGCGCAGAGGCCGCAAAGGCCGAAGCCGAAATGAAACGCAAAGAAATTCAAGATCGATTGGCGAAGCTCGAAGCGACTCGCGACGAGTCTATTCAAAAGGCCCGCAGCGATGCAGCCGCACTTCGCAATCAAATTGTGGAAGAAGCAAAGTCGCTCTCTGCGAAACTCAAGGCAGACGCCGAGCGTACGGCTCAATTGGAAGTAGAGCGCGCAAAGTACGAACTTCGCGAGGAACTTCTCGCTCAGTCCGTTCAGATGTCGAAACGAATTCTGACCGACAAAATGCAGGACCAAGATCAAAAGCGTCTTCAGTCGGAATTTGTCGATAAGATCCAGGTGGTGTCGCAGTGAAATCCAACACCCTAGCAAAACGTTATGCAAAAGCGATCTTCAGCCTCGCGACCGAAAATGGATCGCAGGACAAGGTATTAAACGACCTTCGTGCCTTGGCTGATGCGTTTGATTCGGATTCGACGATTCGTGCGTTTTTCCAATCACCGATGGTGACTTCCGCACAAAAGTTGGCATCTGTGAATCAGGCCCTCGAAGGCCGAGTTTCTACTCCAGAAGTTATTCAGTTTCTGAACCTGTTGGCCAAAAAAGACCGACTCTCAATCTTTTCTGAAGTCGTTGACGCCTTTCAGGCGGAACTCGATGCGGCCAACAATGTTTGCCGTGGCGTCGTGAAGTCCACGAC
>CAKQVW010000387.1 GCA_934277865.1 uncultured Pseudobdellovibrionaceae bacterium
TGTGATGGCTGGTCCCGAGAGCACCGCGTGGCTGGCCACGGCGAAGACCTGGCGAGCGCCGTTTTTCAAGAGACTCTCCACAGCTTGGGTCAAGGTGCCGGCCGTGTCGATCATGTCGTCGACGATGATCGCGGTTTTGTCTTTTACGTCGCCGATCAGGTGCAACGCTTTCGCCTCGTTGGGACCTGAGCGACGTTTGTCGATAATCGCCAGTGAGGCTTCGATACGTTTCGCAAATGCGCGCGTGCGCTCAACGCCGCCGGCATCAGGTGAAACCGCCACAAATTCGTCGCCGACACCCCATTTTTCCCGAAACGCGCGAGCCAAAGTTGGGATCGCAAACAAGTGATCGACCGGGACGTTGAAAAAACCCTGAATCTGAGCGGCGTGAAGGTCGACGCACACCACGCGCGTGGCGCCGGCCGAGGTCAGAAGATCGGCGATACACTTGGCAGAAATTGGGGCCCGAGGTGCGACCTTGCGGTCTTGGCGGGCGTAGCCGTAGTACGGAAGAACAGCTGTGATCTGACGGGCCGATGCGCGCTTTAGAGCATCGATCATCAAAAAGAGTTCCATGTAGTTTTCGTTCACCGGAGGGCAGGTGCTCTGAATCACAAACACGCTGTCGCCGCGAACCGATTCGTGGATTTCAACTTGAACCTCGCCGTCGGCGAAGCGTTTGATCTCGCTGTAGCCAAGCTGAACCCCGGCAGACGCGGCCACTTTTTCGGCGAAAGCTCGGTTGGAGTTTCCAGAAAAAATCTTGAGTCCTGGCATGAAAGACTCCCTTCGCGGGCGGGCCAAATAGCAAAGCGACCAAACGTCGTTCTCGATTGTGCCCGAGTCTAGCTAACTAGAGATTCTGCCGCAAGAGTTCGAGCAGTTTTTCCACGGCTCGTGCGCGATGCGAAACCTTGTTTTTGAAGGCGAGCCCCAGTTCGGCCAGTGTTTTGGTCTCACCCTCTGGAATGAACACACTATCGTAGCCGAAGCCAGTTTTTCCGGCCTCCGCTTTGGCAATGGTGCCTTTGAGTTCGCCATCAAAGAGGTGTTCTTGCCCGTTGGGGTCAAACACCACCATTTGGCAAAGAAACGAGGCATTGCGGTTCGACAGAGCCTTCAAGCCCATGATTTTTAAGAGTTTCGCGCGGTTTTCAAAATCGCTCGCCTTGGGACCTGCATAGCGGGCCGAGTGCACTCCTGGCAGGCCGTTCATGCCCTCGACGGCCAATCCCGAGTCCTCGGCCACGATCCAGGCGCCCGGGCGGACAGACTTGAGCGAGCGAGCCTTGATACGGGCGTTGTCGAGAAACGTCGCGCCGGTCTCGTCAGGTGGAAAGTACGTGTCGAGGTCTCCCAAGGTTTTGAGCTTGAGTTTTCCCTCTTTGATGAGGGGTTCGAGAATCATTTCGAACTCCAGCAGTTTTCCACGGTTTGTCGTCGCAATCCAAAGTTCCATCATAGCGGCCCCAATTCAGTCAGATTTTCAAGTTCGGGAAGTAAGCACCCACGACATTCGCCTGCGCGGCGAAGAGTTCGCGGCAGCCCACAGTGGCCACTTCCAGAGCGGCATCAAGTTCGGCTCTTGAAAACGCCACGGTCTCGGCGGTCCCTTGCAATTCCACGAAGCGTCCGTCGTGAGTCATCACGACGTTCAAGTCGGTGCCGATGGCCGAGTCTTCGTCATAATTCAAGTCCAAGAGTGCGGAGTTCGCTTTGATGCCCACGCTGACCGCAGACACATAGTGAGTCAGTGGCTCGGCTTGTGCGGGGATTAAGCCCGCAAGCTTCATCTTCGCCATTGCCAACGCAAGCGCGACGAAGCCTCCAGTGATGGCGGCCGTGCGCGTGCCACCGTCGGCCTGCAGAACGTCGCAATCGACGGTGATCGACTTTTCGCCAAGCGCTTTG
>CAKQVW010000388.1 GCA_934277865.1 uncultured Pseudobdellovibrionaceae bacterium
GTTTCAACTAGCCACCGACGCACGCTCTGGCGAAGCGCGACTATATCGCCGCACACGGCACAACATGCGCCACGTCGACAGCAAGCGGCCAGAGACCTTGGGACTCGACACCTCGCTGGCGCACGTTGCCCTCTCGCTGGCTCGTCGAATACGCGATCCATATGCCACCAAAGATCCCAACAAGCCCTATCAGCCTGACGACGAAATTCTTAAAACATTCCCGGCCGACAGCAAACCCGCCGTGTGGTGGAACGTGAAATACAAAAATCGGTTCCTGCTGGACGGCTCAGTGGTGTCGGGAAACCCCATCATCACCAATATTCTCTGGAACGAAATCGGACGCGGAACCGACCTTCACGAACTTGAAGCTTGGATTCAAAAAAACGGCGAGACCTTAAAGGAACTCACCACCGCCGTGTACTCGGCCAAGGCACCTCATATCACCGAATTTTTCCCCGCAGAAAAAATCAACCTGGAAAGCGCCAAGCGTGGCCAGGCACTTTTCCAAGCGCATTGCACACGCTGCCACGGCCATTATGAAAAGGCCTGGGACCACGTAAGCGCCGGCCAGCTATCGCCTCAGGCAAAACTTAAAACCACGCTCGTTCGTTACCCAAAAAACACACGCGTGGTTGACGTCGGCACCGATCCTCATCGCTACCAAGGCATGAAGTCGCTTGAAGCACTGAACTCACTTAAAATTTCCAAACAAAACGGCGTCGTCATCGAATCGCAAAAAGGTTATGTGCCGCCACCGCTTGAGGGCATTTGGGCGCGCTGGCCGTATTTCCACAACAACTCGGTTCCCAATCTCTGCGCCCTGCTCTCGCCCGCGCGCGAACGCCCCGATCGTTATTGGGCGGGTGAAGCTAAAAACCCGTCGCGCGATTTTGACTTCGCGTGCAATGGCTATCCCACGGGCTCTGCAACACCTCGATCCTGGAAGGCAAATCGCGAGTACGAGTTCAATTCGAACAAAGCAGGCCTCGGCAACTTTGGTCACGACGAGGGCATTCTCACGGTCGACGGCAAACCAGTTTTTAACAAAGACCAACGCGCCGATCTGATTCAGTTTCTGCAAACTCTTTAAGGTTTACCCAGGGGGCTGCCCGATTCAGCCCCCTGGTGAATCACCCGAAATTTACATATTGGCCAAACAACTCCATGGAAGCTCCGCGTGGGCCGTGTCTTTTTCTCGCAAAGCGACTACTGCTAGTGACGAAACCTGCCGGCCCTCACTTTTCGCCAACTTTTTAGGAGTCAACATGACCGCTCTTCGCGCCTTCATCGTCGCAACCGCCCTCGTCAGTTTCCTCTCGTCACCGGCATTTGCGGCCAACGAGCAATTTCTGACAGGCCTCGAACTTGCGATCCAGCACTTTAACGCCAAGGGCGAACGTGAACTGAAATCCTGGGGACCCGAGCACACGTACATGATGAAAGTCCTCGAGGCGGTCGAAAAAGAACTCCCTCAGCTAAAAGGTGTGACCAAAGCCGGAACCTACGGCGCCGATCGCAAGTACATGAGCCTCGCATTTTCAGCAGACGCCTTGGAAGTCGACATCGCAAGCATCGAAGAAGTCCAAGCCCTTAGTGAAGCGTTGGTTGAAGGCTGCGGCTACAGTCGCGAGACACAGATCTCCGAACAAGATCTCGGCTTCACGCCTGCAAGTCGTAGCATCTCCGTTGAAACCACCTACGAGCTCTCATCGCGTGGCACTCGAAAGTGCACGTCTTCTGATGCCAATGTCCTAAGCGGACTTCCATTTGGCCTAAACCGCTTCGTCATCAAGACCGAGAAGAGCCGTTTTCGCAACTCGTTCACGGCCTCGCTCGAAGTTGGCGTCAACACCTGGCAGGACATGCGCTATGTGAAATCACAGC
>CAKQVW010000389.1 GCA_934277865.1 uncultured Pseudobdellovibrionaceae bacterium
CTAGCAAGTCGTATCATCTTAGTGGTGGACACCTATGATGCGATGACGTGGAGCCGGCCTTACCGAAAGGGTTTATCCCCTGAGGTTGCGTACAAGGAACTCGTCGACTTTGCAGGTCGGCAGTTTGATCCAAAGATCGTAGAGATTTTTAATCAAGCTCATCCCAATTGGCGTGTGCGTGACGAAAGGCTCTTTCAGGAAGTTAACAACGGGATCTTGGCCGGCTTAAGCCCAAGTCCCGTTGTGCATTCGAAAGATCGTTCGACCGATGTCGCTTAGATCCAAATTCTTGGATCCTATTTGACAGTGAATTCATCTCCGGACTGAAGTGCTTCGTCGCCATTGGCGATCGCCCAGATCCACTCTGCAGTGCGAGTCGGCGCCTCGTCCGGGAGAGCGTGCACAACACCAAGGAATTCGGCCAAGCTTCGGCGCTGCTTTTGCGGAATCATCGACCATGCTTTGAGCTGGTCTCGCTTCAGGTTAGCCTCTTCTTTTTCTGAAACCACAAAGTGAACATTCTTGAGGTTTGCGACTTCCTTTCTTAAATCGTAGTCGCGAGCGGCGCGAACCAAGTGAAAAACAGACTTTTTAAAGAGTCCTTGGTCAAGGTCTCGTGGTGTGCTGGAAATTCGCGTGTTCAGGTAGGACTCATAGAACTGATTGTAGAAGCTGTCGTACCAGAAGTCCGTCGAGGTGCAGAGCCACGGGTTGAACCAACCATAGGCAAGACAGGGAGCGTTTTCCCAGAAGCGAACCGTGTCGAGAGATTGTCGCAGCAGCTTGCCACTTGGGTCATAGCTATCGAGCGGAACAACAAGTGGAGAAAGTAAAACAAGTTCCTTCACGCGCTTTGGATGAAGTTTCGCGAATGCTGTTGCTACGGTTCCGCCGTAGGAGAGACCAACGATGGTCACAGGGCCTTGGACGCGGTGGTGCTTCAGCACACGCTCGACGTCGTCGGCCATCGATTCTAGTGTCAGTCCCTCTTTGAGGAAGCGAGGGGTGACATCTTTAGGAAGAAGGCGAAGGCTTTCTGGTTGAGCGGTGAAGCTGAGGCGGATGACATGCACGCCTTCTGCAACCAGAGCTTCTGCCATCGGATTCCAGCGATTGATATCGTAAATGAGGCCATTTAATAACACCACGGTCGGTGCCGACCGCCGAACACGGCCGGTCTCGGTTCGCGCTTTGCCAATTTCGGTGTAGATCGCACGCTCGATGTGACCATCACCATCTTTGATAGCGATCGCACTGGCTTCAAAAACGGTCGACGCCGCACCGGCCTCGAAAACAAAAATCAGGGGCAACAAGGCGAGGGTGTAGGTGGCCTTCGCGAGTGTTCCAAGCGAACAGATCTTACCAATTAGGAATTTCATCTCGAGTCTCCCGAACGTGTTTTTCGTCTTTGGATCGAGTTCAAACACAGTCTCGCGCCGTGGAGCAAACGAAACGTCAGATCTTACTCTATTTAGAGCTTTAGCTCTATAGTGTGCTTTTTTAGCTGCGGTGACGTTGCAGCTTTGCAAGTAGCTGGCGGGTTTCAGTCTCTTGTAGAGGGTTTTTAATTTCACGCAAGTCCGTCACGTAGTCCGGCTTCCTCATGCCGACCAGCACAGTGTGGATTTGTGGGAGTCCGGCGTACGCCGCGATCACGCGCGCAGAAAGTGATTTTTCCGCTGCCGCTAAGAGCTTAGGTTCGAGGCCGTCTAAGTTTTCAATTAACAATTTTGCTCGAGAGTTCGCCAGCGATTCGAGATCGGCTGTCACAAGATCCAAAAACTTCGCGATTGCCGCTTCATATTGCATACGCCAGCCTTGTGCATCTTGTGGCAGCCGGCCTAGAGCTTGGCGAATTGATGGATAGATACGAGTC
>CAKQVW010000390.1 GCA_934277865.1 uncultured Pseudobdellovibrionaceae bacterium
TCACTGAGCTCGGCCAGCGGCTCGCGAAGTTCATGGGCCCAGCGTAGGCCCTGAGGAGCTTCTTTGGGTTTGTAGGGATGCTCTCTCTCCAATTCGATTGCACGTCCCAGGGCGGCATGCAGCTCACCTTTGATGAAAACGGGATCGTGATCGCGGAACGAACCAAGGCGAACGACGCGGCCTTCGCGAAGGCTGTTGAGTGGGCGATTGGTTAAAACGCCGAGGTCCATTTTTTTTGCAACATCCAGCAGAACCTCGCCCTCTTGTTGGGGGAACAGTGCCGGGTTGGTTTCAAAGATGTTGAAAGGAAACTGAATGACGGCGAAGTGATGATTTTCACCACCGGCCTGTTTGGCGACCTCAAAGAGTTTTTTCAGTGGGACGTGAGTGGATTGGTTTTCTGGCTCAGGAAAACCATTGCTGGAGACGCCGTAATATTTGATTCGGCCTCGTTCAACTTCGCCTTCGAGATGTTTGAAGGCAGCGGCCATTCGATTCAGAAAAAGTTTTCGCTCTTCAATGTTGCGACGAGAAGCTTTAAAAAAAACTTCTGGGTTGTGAATCAAGAGCACGTCGATGGTGTCAAGTTTGAGTCGGTCCAAGGACTGCGTGATTGAATAGGTGAGAAAGTCGGGCGAGATCGAGTGCCAAACATCGTTTGGAAGTTCCACCACGTCGTTCCAAAGCTCACCACGTTCGCGCATCTTTTTGGCTTCGATCTGGACCGCGCCTTGTATGAATCCGGCTTTGGTGACGACCACTATCTCATCTCGTCGGACCAAGCCTTCGTTGATGAGATCCAGCAGTGTTTGGCCGATCATGCGCTCGCTTGAGCCGTCGGTATAATTGAAACTGGTGTCGATCAAATTCACGCCAGACTTGATCGCTTCGCGCAAAGCCTCGCGGTGATCGGGATCGTGCTCGTGCACGCGGTAGCCGCCAAACCCGACGCGAGACACGGTGAGACCCGTGCGTCCGAGTTTTACTGGAGCTAGTTGAAAGCGTGGATTTGGTCCCGCTTTCAGCTTCTCAAAAAAACGTTTTGTTCCGGCGACCGTAGCAGACGATTGGGGCAAGTTCGACATCACCTCTGATTTTCACCCGAGACGCGACAAGAAGCAAACCCCTACAGCTGTTCGCGGCCTCGAACGAGTTCCTGGACAACGCCTGGATCCGCGAGCGTGGAGGTGTCGCCTAGGTTCTGTAGCAATTCGACGTCACGAGCCTGGGTGTGATCTTCGCCGCGGCTTTGGTCGAGGTGTGGTTTTTGGTGGGCTTCTTCCGCGGCGGCCTCTGCAATTTTGCGCAGAATTCGACGCATGATTTTTCCAGAACGTGTCTTGGGAAGTCCAGGCGCCCACTGGATCGCGTCCGGTGTCGCAATCGGTGAAAGATGCTGACGAACGGACGCAACGAGTTCTTTTTTGAGTTCTGCCGATGGCAAAACACCATCTTTCAAGGTGACGTAGCAGTATATTCCCTGACCTTTGATGTCGTGCGGGAAACCGACAACAGCGGCTTCTGCAACTTTTGTGTGTGCGACAAGCGCGCTCTCGATTTCGGCAGTGCCTAAGCGGTGTCCAGACACGTTCAGCACGTCATCCACGCGGCCCGTGATCCAGTGATCGCCATTGGCATCTCGCTTACAGCCGTCGCCCGTGAAGTAGGTGCCCTTGTAGGTCGAGAAGTAAGTCTCTTCAAAACGCTTGTGGTCGCCAAAAACGGTGCGCATTTGGCCGGGCCACGAGTCCAAGAGTACGAGGTTGCCGTCCGTCGCTCCGAGTTTCTCGTCTCCTCTTTCATCCACCAGCCGCGTGTGAATGCCTGGAAGTGGCAGTGTGGCCGAGCCGGGTTTTAAGGG
>CAKQVW010000391.1 GCA_934277865.1 uncultured Pseudobdellovibrionaceae bacterium
TCCTCTGGAATGTCTTTCAGCGACTGTGCGGCCGCCTCTGTCACACTGCCTAGTTCGGCAATGACAAATTTTCCGGCCGGATTTTTAATCGCCGCCATCGGTAACTTCTCGTTCAGGGCGTAAGTCAGCTCGACATAGCCAATCGAACCAACGGTGTTTTTTAGATTGGCGGTGACACCTTCGTTGCCCTTGCCACCCAAACCTGTCGGCCACTTGATGGCCTTGCCAACCCCAACCTCTTTGGCAAAGTTTGGATCACTTTTCCCTAAGTACTCGGTGAAGACGCCAGTGGTTCCCGAGGAATCCGATCGGTAAATGAAAACCAAAGGGCGCTTCGGCAAAGCCAGCGCCGGGTTCAGCGCCTTCAGCGCCGTATCGTCCCACGATTTGATCTGCCCCTTCACGATTGCCGAGATCGTGGCCGCGTCGAGATTCAAAGTGCCTTTGAGTTCTGGCAAATTGTACGAGAGCACGACCGCACCGATCGCCACCGGAAAATGCAAGACCGGCGCTGCCGCGTCCGCAAGCTCTTTTTCCGTCATCGGGACATCCGTCGCACCAAAGTCGATGGTCTTTTTTTGCAATTGTTTAATGCCGCCGCCAGAACCAATGCTCTGATAGTTGATCTCGACGTTCGGAAACTTCTTGTTGTACTCGGAAAACCATTTTGAAAAGAGCGGATTGATGAACGTTGACCCAGCCCCAGTCATCAACAGCCTGCCCCCTTTGGTTTCTGCTGCTTGCGAAACGGACGCGGCGGTCATCAGCGCCAGACAAACGAGAAATGCTTTCGAATACCATTGAGTCATCTTAATTGATCTCCTGCAGGTGAGCTTGACGCCAATTAACCTTAAGAGAGAGGCGCCATCACGGGTTGACAAGTTGCGCCAGTCGACTCGATGTGGCCCCTCGCCTCGTTCCAGAAGCCAAACTCGAGTCTTTGCTCCCGCACAGCCGTCAAAACCTCCGCGACCGTGACCTCTCCTTTGGGAAGTTTGAGCAAGGTTTTCCAGGAGTGAATCTGTTTGGGGTGATGCAGATCGCTGGAAGCCACCATTTTTAAACCGGAGCCGTGAACCTGGTGAAAGAAGTGGCGCCCGCTCGCAACTTCCCAGGCGTCGAACTCGTCGGCAAGCTCTTCACGATTCTCCCAGAGATGAAGCGTCTGAGGCTCCAACATCCCCGTGAAAACCGGGTGAGCGGCGACACTGAGGGCGCCCTGTGCTCGAAGCTCCCGAGTCATCGTCTTGATGGGCAGTTCCGCCGAAAGCCACGACTTCACACCGATGCCGAGAACATGAGCCGAGCGATGGTGCGACCACGAGTTTTTCGAGAGTTCGAATCCAGGTATCACGTGCATCCGATACGTCCGCCAAGCCCGCTTCCCTTCTTCTGCAATCTGCCAGAGATACTCGTGGAAGGTCTCCTCCCTGAGGCTAAACTTGAGTGCTCCGGCAGCAAATCCGAGAAAGCTCTTTTTCTCGCAGATGTGGTCGGTGATCGCGATACAGCCAAAGCCGCGAGTGCCGTAGAAATCCACAAGCTCTGCAATCGTGAGCTTGCCATCGCTGAAGGTCGAGTGGACATGAAAATCTGCTAGCATCATGTCTCAATCGTGCACGCAAAAACGAGAGAACGTTGTCAGTCCTTCGTTCGAGATCGGTTTGAGATTGGTTAGCTCTTGATTTCCGGCCAACATTGATTCGTACTAGATCCATGGCCATACCGGGATCGACGTCGACGCTCGAAAACTTCACCTCTGCCAGCCGCCGGAGATCCCAACCCGGGACAAGACTTGACGCGATCGACGTGGGCTCGAACGCCATTCGC
>CAKQVW010000392.1 GCA_934277865.1 uncultured Pseudobdellovibrionaceae bacterium
GTCCGGGGCTGAGCGAGTCGGAGACCAAGGCGGGAACCAGACGGCCAAGCACCCAAGTCAGCCAGGTGCTATCGAGTTTTTCCTGTGCGATGGAACGAAAACCGACGAAACTTGAATCGATCACGATCATCTTAAGCTGAGTGGGCTGGTGTTCTAGTAGCGAGCGCAACGTCAGCGCGCCACCTAAGCTCTGACCAATAATCACCAGCGGAACACCAAGCTCGGCCGCTCGTCGATCGGCCCAGTCGATGGCGGTGATGCTATCGCCTAAGACACCTTCCAGATCGCCGTGGAACCATCCTATTGCGGCACCCGATTGTCCGTAGCCACGATAATCAAAGGTGAGAACTTCCCAGCCTTCATGCGAAAGCCAGCTGACAAATTGAAAATGGCTGGTCAGATTTTGCGCGTTGCCATGCAGCTGCAGGATCACACCAACAGGTTTGGATTCGGTGAGAAGTCGCATTCCCTGTAAGAGCACGCCGTCTTTGGATGTCAGTTCGACCATTTCGCGTTTTGGATTTTCTTCTGCAAGCTGCGGATAGATGTCCTTAGTCGGATAGAAAAACAGATGAGTGCATCCGGTCCCGACAAAAAAACTTAGAATGATCGCAGTGGTGAGCCGTCTCATATGCTGATTACATTTGCGCGACCTCGAAGAGTCAAGCTATAGGTCACGCCATGCCGGAACTTCCAGAGGTCGAAAACGTCCGCCGTCAGTTGGAATCGATGTTGAAGATCGCGCCGAAAGCGTCGATGCCGCGATATTTGCTAGGGGCGGAGTTCTTTCGAAAGGACTTGCGGTTCCCTTTTTCCAAAACTCTTCGCCAACGTTTGGCGTCTGGTGAAAAGCTTGGACCTGTCTTGGGAATCGAGCGCCGAGCCAAGTATCTGCTCTTTCGATTCGAATCGGGGTGTTTGCTTTCACATCTTGGAATGACGGGCGCCTGGCGCGAAATTGAACGCAACACACAGCCTGGTGAGTTTGCCAAGCGGCGAGGAAAACACGATCATGTGCGCTTGCTGTTTGATCATGGACAGAGTTTTGTCTTCGAAGATCCTCGGCGCTTTGGATACATGGATTGGGTGGACGATCCGAATCAGCACAAGCTGCTGAATCATCTTGGCCCCGAGCCCTTAAGTGCCGAGTTTCATGCTGACTATCTCTTTCAACTGACCCGGGGAAAAACCAGCTCCATCAAATCATTCATCATGGATGGGCGGCGTGTGGTCGGCGTCGGCAATATCTACGCAAGCGAAGCGCTCTACCGTGCGAAAATTCGTCCAACACGGCGGGCCGGCAAATTAAAGCGGGAAGAGGCAGAACGTCTGGTGCTGGGCATCCGCGAGGTCTTGCAAGCGGCGATTGATTCTGGCGGTTCTTCGATTCGAGACTTTAAGGGGGCCGATGGTTACCGCGGTGGATTTCAGGACCTTCACCTGGTTTACGACCGAGCCGGCGAACCGTGTCGCATCTGTGGAACAAAGATCGTCTCAAAACAGATCACTGGACGCTCGACCTTCTGGTGCCCGAATTGCCAACCTCAGTAAGGCGCAATACCCTAAAGAGGTGTCCAAGTCTCATGGTCAATCTCTTCTTGTCACCGATCCCAGCTTTGCTCGAGAACTTGAAAAAAAGCTTCCCGAACTTGTCACGCTTGGACGATTAGCGCGAGCGCTTGAAAGCAAAGCGCGTGTGCGCGTTGAAGAAGTCGTCGAAAAAGACGGCCGTAGCTTCCCTTTGCTTTCCATCGTTATGGGAAACGAAGATCCCACCGCACCGGTGTTGGGACTTTTTGGGGGCGTGCATGGGCTTGAGC
>CAKQVW010000393.1 GCA_934277865.1 uncultured Pseudobdellovibrionaceae bacterium
TTGGCGTTGGTTCATCGCTCAAAAGGCGACTTTGAACTCTCCTGGGCAAATCTCGAGCGCGCCATTGACCTGAATCCGCGAAACCGCACGGCCCTGAAGCTTATTGTAGAATGGGGAGTCCGTGATGGTCGCGTTCAGGTTGCAGCCGAGCGTTTGGAATCCTATTTGGCGGTCGATGGTGAGGATGCCGAGATGGCGTTTTCCTTTGCAAAGTGCCTCACCTTGCTGGGCCGGTTGAGCGATGCCCTTCTCGAATGTGAGCGTGTGGTCGCGCTGGATCCCGAACAGGGCGAAGCCCAGCGTTTACGCCGTGTCTTGGCCGAACGTATTTTGGCAGAAAGCGAATTGAAAACGTGAGCCCTGAATCGTCGGACGCGGAAACAAATGAGTTAAAAACGGTGAGCGCCAAAACTGGCGACCGTGTGCTTTTTGTTGATGGAAAAGCCACGGCCTCGTTGGTGGATCCTCAGCGCGAAGCGCAAGGTTGGTTGGAGTCAGTGAAACCGCTGCTTCCTAAGTGGCCTGAGACACTTGTCGTGATTGGCATCGGATCTGGATTTCACCTGAAAGCCTTGCGAGAGGCCGCGCCAGAGTTTCCGATTGTGGCTCTCGACACGTGCTCACATTCGGTGGAGTTTGTGTCGACACTCGGTCTTCGAGACTGCAAAGCGGTCTACATCTCGGGTGATGAGATCGCCCGTGGTGCGGGCGCGGTGTTGGCGAAAGCCGGTGTCACAGATTGGATTTTAGAACCGTTCACATTAATCCGTCATCGGGCTACGATGGCGCGTAGCCGCCAACTTCTGCGAGTCGAAGCGTGGTTGCTCGGCCGTTCGGCGGAGGGCTTGCGTGCGCATCTTGCGCTTCGGCCGTCGCTGGCGGCGATCTTGAACCCAGAAAAGCTGCGAGAAGTGACCGAAATCAAATTGAAAACGGCGGATGTGTTTTCCATTCGAGATTTTGTCGCTTGCGGCGATATCAAAAGTGAACCGAGTCAAGAGCGACGTCTGCTGCGCGTGCTTGAGGAGCTGGTCCGATGAAGATCCTTGTCGTGAACCTGCTGCGCTTAGGTGATGTGATCTCGATGGCGTCGGCGCTTAAAGCGATTCGCATGCAACACACGCAAAGTGGGTCCGTGCAAAACGGGGCGCCGGAGATACATCTGCTGGTCAACCGTGGTGTTGAGGCTGTGCATGAGATTCTGCCTGGCATTGACCACGTCCATATTTTCGAACGCAACCGAATGCAGTCATCGCTTGTCGACGCAAACCGACCGATGTTTGAGGCTTTCGATGTGCTCGAGCGTCTCGTGGAAACATTGAGCCAAGAAAAATTCGACGTGATCTACAACTTCACACACAACCGACTCTCTGGTTGGTTGACAGGGCTTATTCCGGCGGTGAAGAAAATTGGGCTCGCCATGGACGGGGCCGGTGGAGTTTCGTTTGGATCATCTTGGTTTCGTCATCTCAATCAACAGGTCGACTTCGAGGAAGAGCAGAGTTTCCATCATGCCGACATCTTTTTCGCAGCCGCCGGTGGGTTGGCCCTCCAGCGTGACCGCCGATTTCAAGATGCACATATTCTAGATGGTGTTTTGCGCGAAACCTCTGCCGGTCAAAAACGAGCTTTGGAAATCTTAAGCGAGACAGGTTACGACCCGACTCGAGGTGGCTCGTTGATCGCCATGCAGATTACGACGAGTGACAGCAAAAAAGAGTGGGGGGACGCGAAGTATCGCGATCTTGTGTTGCACTTGACAGCCTCTCACCCAG
>CAKQVW010000394.1 GCA_934277865.1 uncultured Pseudobdellovibrionaceae bacterium
TGTTTGTTTTCTCTAGGGAGAAAATGGATTTTCGATAGGTATATTGAGTCGAGGTGTTGATCCTCGTGAAGTCACCATTCTATTTTTCGGCGTGATATTTCGAGACTTGGTTCCAGTCGACGATTCGCCAGAAGTTGGCCACGTACTCGGCCCGTTTGTTCTGGTAGGCCAGATAGTACGCATGCTCCCAAACGTCGAGCGCCAAGATCGGTTCCCCCTTCACCGCCGCAACGTCCATCAAAGGATTGTCTTGATTCGCTGTTTTGGCGATCACCAACTTCCCATCATCTGTCTTGATCAACCATGCCCAGCCCGAACCAAAGACACCTTTTGCCTGAGTCTCGAACTCCTTCTTAAAGTTCTCTATCGAACCAAAAGACTTTTCGAGGTCCTTGCGAAGTGCAGACGACATCTTCGACTTTGCGGCTTTCTCCTCGCCATTCATGACGGTCCAAAAGAACGAGTGATTCCAGTGACCGCCGCCATTGTTGCGAACCGCATCCGGATATTTGGAGATCGAGCCAAGAATCTCCAGCAAGGATTTCGATTTGTCCTGTTCACCCAAGGCCACGTTCAAGTTGTCGACATAGGCTTTGTGATGTTTCCCGTGGTGCAGGTTCATCGTCGCTTCATCGATGACCGGCGCCAGGGCATTTGCCGCGTAGCCAAGCTCAGGCAGCGTAAACGGTGCTTTGACCTTGTTCAGCGACGCACGTGTTGTCGCGCAACCCAATGACGGAGTCAGAACCAAGAGAAGAGCCAGAAGTTTTAACATATTACACCTCACGATAAAGTTACCAGGGCCACACTACCCTGGCATTGTTCCGGTGTTCCAGCTTCTGATCAAGTCGAAGCCGCTGGAGTTTAAGTGGTCCTGCACCTCGCCTCGCACCGTATCAAAAAGTAAAACACAGCTCGCGCGCTTGAACTGCTAGTGTCCAAAGCCCAATACGATACCAAACGCGAGCCCAATCAGCACCAAGAGGGCTGCGGCGGCAAGAGTTCGCTCGCGTCCTCGCACAAACATGACGAATGTGAACAACACTCGAAGGATTGGCAAAGAAACCAAGAGCGCCAATCCCAAATAGGAAATGAGTTTTGTCCAATTTTCGGTTTCCACCAACGAGTAAAGCGTCGCTGCCAACGGTCGGCTTTCGTAATTTGCAAACTGTTCGAACACGTTTTCAGAAAAGTTAATTTGTGACAGCCAACCTAGTGCCATCAGTGCGCCGGTGAATAGAACTCCGATTCGAAGCAGTTTTGCGATCATGAGTTCAATTTCGTACGAGTCGGACTTCACGACTGAACTCCCTTCACCAACATCTGAATCGCAACCAGCACCAGAAGAATCACAAAGAGCAGTCGGATCGACTTCGCCTTCATCTTCACCATCGCCCGTGCACCAAGCCACGAGCCGACAATGATTCCCACCGCCAGCGGCGTTGCGATTTCCGCACGAATGTCACCTTTTACGAGATACGCGCCCGCACTAGCCGCAGCCGTGACGCCGATCATAAAGTTCGACGTCGCCGAAGACACCTTGATAGGCAGCTTCATCGCACCGTCCATTGCTAGCACCTTCAGCGCTCCGCTGCCGATCCCGAGCATCGCGGACAAAATGCCCGCGAAGTACATGTAGAACATCCCTTGCGGTACAGCCGC
>CAKQVW010000395.1 GCA_934277865.1 uncultured Pseudobdellovibrionaceae bacterium
ATTCGGTCTTTGGCGCAACACGCTCTGGCTCGTGGCACGGTGGATATTCACGTCAATCGTGCCCGCGGTCTGACAAACGAAGCTCATCTGGAGATTGATGAACGGCTTGCGAAAAAGTGGGCCTTGGCGCTGCGTAAGCTTGCCAAGGAGGCCGGCTTCGAACCGTCTTCGGTTCCGTTTGAACTGGTCGCCAAAGCGCCAGACGTGGTGCGTGTGGTGAATGAAGATACGCTCTCGGCTGCCGACAAAGCTCATATTCTACGCGTGGTCTCGGAAACGCTTGCTGCGCTCGAGCGTGAAAAAGAACGGGAAGGCAAAGCGATTCAGTCAGAGCTCTTGGATCTCCTCACGCAGCTTGATCGAGTTGTGGTTCGAATCGACGAATTGGCGAAGGCGGCACCTGACGATTTGCAGGCTCGGTTTAAGAGCCGGATGGAGCGTCTGGAGTCGACGGGGATCAAGGGGCCTATGTCTGAAGATGCTCGCTTTCATCAAGAAGTTGCGCTTTTGATCGATCGTGGTGATATCCGCGAGGAGATCACACGACTCAAGGCCCATCTTCGTGTCTATCGAGATCTGGTGAAATCGCCCTCTGGCGAAAAACGCAAGACGAAGGTCGCCCTCAAAAATTCTCAAAAAGATGCGGGTTCCGAACAGGGTGCGATTGGGAAAACCCTCGATTTTTATGCGCAAGAATTGCTTCGCGAGGTGAACACGGTGGGTTCTAAAAGCCAGACGGCAGAACTCACACGAATCGTCGTGGAGGCTAAGACTCTCGTGGAAAAGATCCGAGAACAGGTTCAAAATGTCGAGTAGGGAGGTTTCACGGTGAAATCCGGAGTGCGCATGATCATCGTCGCGGCCCCCAGCGGAGCTGGGAAGTCGAGCTTTGTCGACCGGATCACGCACGAGATGCCGATTCTCATAGACACCGTGACCTACACCACTCGCGCCATGCGAGAGGGCGAGTTCGAAGGCCTGCCTTACCACTTTGTCAGTCGCGAAAAGTTCCAGGAACTGGTGGAAAAGGGCTTTTTTGTGGAATGGGCCGAAGTCCACACCAACCTCTACGGAACCCCGTTGCACCAGTTGGAAGACGCCTGGGCGAAAAATAAAGTGATTATCATGGACGTCGATGTGCAAGGGGCCGCGACGTTTAAGGCCAAGTACCCAGACGCGGCGACCGTCTTCATTTTGCCTCCTTCTATCGAGGAATTACGGCGCCGCGTCGAGAAGCGCGACAAGGGCCGGACCCAGAATCTCGAGGTCCGGATGGCCAATGCCTCCCGCGAGATCGCCAAAGCTCACGAATTTGACCACCAGCTGGTGAACGACGACTTCGAGCGCTCCTATGCGGAGTTTAAGAAACTGGTTGAATCTCTGGTCCGGGCCAGTTAATTTGCCCCTTTTACGGAGTGTATAGAGAATGGCACGCGTCACGGTTGAAGACTGTCTCGATAAAGTAGAAAACCGCTTTGCATTGGTCCTTCTTGTGGCCAAACGCTCTAAGCAACTCCTCAAAGGTGCTTCGCCGACTGTATCAGGTCGAAACAAGTA
>CAKQVW010000396.1 GCA_934277865.1 uncultured Pseudobdellovibrionaceae bacterium
GCACTTGCGGCTGCCATCAAGTACTCGGAGAAACTCGAGACGCCTTCAAAGATTCTTGTGATGTTCCCCGATGGCGGACGTTCTTATTTGAGCAAGGCGTTCAACGATCAGTGGCTCCAAGAAAAGGGCCTCAAGTAACCAAGTTGAAGCGACAAAACAGGAGACAACATGGAAAGCAATTGGTCTCAAGACAAATTCAAATTTGAAACTCGCGCGATTCATGCGGGCCAAGAACCCGATCCTACAACTGGCGCGATCATGACGCCGGTGTATCTGACGTCGACGTATGTTCAGAGCTCGCCTGGCGTACATCGGGGATACGAGTACAGTCGCACTCACAATCCCACACGCAAGGCCTATGAGGCATGCTTGGCGAACTTGGAGGGTGGAAAGCACGGTTTTGCTTTTGCATCCGGCTGTGCGGCGAGCACGACAGTGCTTCATTTGTTGAAGGCAGGCGACCATGTGATTGCCGGCGACGATATGTACGGTGGCACGTTCCGTCTCATGGACAAAGTCATCCGTCACAACGGGATCGAGTTCAGTTTCGTCGATCTCTCAAATCCCGAAAACTTCAAGTCGGCCTTGAAGCCCAATACAAAAATGCTTTGGTTGGAAACGCCAACCAATCCGACGCTCAAGCTGGTTGATATCAGGAAACTATCTTCTTTGGCGACGGCAGCGGGTTTGGTCTCAGTCGTTGATAACACCTTTATGAGCCCCTACTTCCAGCGCCCGTTGGAATTGGGCGCAACAGTAGTTGTGCACTCGGCTACGAAGTACATCGGTGGTCACAGCGACATGGTTGGCGGCGCTCTGGTAACTTCAAACGACGAACTTGCGGCCAAAATCGCCTTTTTGTCGAATTCGATGGGTGGCATTCAGTCGCCTTTTGATTCGTTCCTGGCATTGCGATCTTTGAAGACGCTTCCGGTGCGAATGAAGGCGCACGAAGCGGGCGCGAAAGAGATCTCGGCCTTTCTTGCGAAGTCGGCCAAGGTCGACCGAGTGATCTATCCAGGTTTGGCGTCACACCCTCAGCATGGCTTGGCGAAAGAACAGATGTCAGGCTTTGGCGGTATGATTACATTCTACGTAAAAGGTGGGATTTCGGCAGCACGCACGCTTCTTGAAAACGTGAAGGTCTTTGCACTGGCCGAGAGTTTGGGGGGCGTCGAGTCGCTCATTGAGCATCCGGCGATCATGACTCACGCGTCAGTTCCAGCAGAGATGCGCAAAACGCTTGGGATTGACGACAGCTTGATTCGACTTAGCGTCGGAATTGAGGATGTTGGCGATCTTGTTCGCGACCTCGAGCAGGCACTCGCGAAGATTTGAGCTTGCAGAAGGCGAGAAATCGGCCGGAATGTGCAAATTCTGGCGGCAACATATCGTGGCCGCCGGACGAAGCATGGCTTTTCGGGCGCGAAAACTCAGGTTTTTTTCGGGATTTTCCATTATTTGGAAGCCGTCATTTGACAGGCCAGACGCCCGTGCGATACCCATGACAACCTCGATACACCGAATGGTCAGGTAGCTCAGTCGGTAGAGCAATGG